>NZ_JBHJQP010000220.1:0-12198 GCF_042262625.1 Streptomyces sp. NPDC056347
CCTGAGGAGCAGGTGCCGGCGCGGATACCTCCGGCAGGCCGTGTCGGGAAGCAGCCGCGCGCCACTTCCAGTTCGGTGACCGGCCGCGCGACCCGCCCGGTCCGGGATACCGTTCCGGCATGACGTCAGCGCAGTTGCGGTTCCCGCCCTGCCCGATCCGTGGCGTGCACGTTCTGCATCGGAGGCAGAACTGCGGGCCGCAGTTCGCGGAGATGGAAGTGGATTTCGAGCCCGCGGCCGAGGGCTTTGCCTTCGAGGTGCCCGAAGGGCTTCTGGCGACGTGTGAGCCCGCAGAAGACCTTTCGCACCTCGTTGCCGCTGCCGCCGCGGCCATCCAGGAGGAGCTGAGCGCGCCCGAGCACGGCCTGGTGATCTCCGCGCGAGTGGTGCTGCGGAGTATCCGTACCGACACATTCGGCTCTCACGAACTGGCGTTCAGGGTCGCGGGCCACCTCGCCGCCCGCAAGGCTCTGGCGCGTGTATCCCCCTCGAACGCCGCGCCGCTCGGCTGCGAGTAGACCGGCCCGCGCCGTCAGCCGGACCTCGACCGGCCGCAGGCGCGCGGTGGTGGAGCAGGTGACGAGCAGTACGTTTCCGATGCGCGGTCGAGCCGTGGTCACGGACCGACGCGGTGGCGTTCGGTGCTCTCCTGGCGAAGCTCCGGGCCGGGCCCGGGCCGCTACGGCCTGAGGGAACTGCATCTCGGCGCGGTCGGCACGGCCCGGTACCGGCAGATGCACTGCCAAGCGGCTCGCACCGGACGTGACGACGGACCGTTGCGCCTGCCGACAGCTTGCCGACTCCGCGCTCCGCGGCGGATGCGTCGGAGCGCCACGATGCTTGAGAGCCATTCCCGGGCATCTACGGTCGCACGGGACGATTCGGCCCGAAATCCTGGGAAGTTGCCCCGGCGTCCCGTGGGGAACAGAGTGGAAGAGGAGCACACACGAGATCGGAGCGTGCTGTGATCATTCTGGGAGTCATTCTGCTCGTCATCGGTTTCGTCACGGGCATTTCCATCCTGTGGACGATCGGGATCATTCTGGCCGTGATCGGCCTGGTCCTGTGGATCCTGGGCGGGATGGGACACGCCGTGGCAGGGCACAGACACTACTGGTAACGCTTCCGGGGAAGAGCTGTCGTCACTCGGGAGGCACCTCACCGGTGGCTGCCCGTGAAACCGACCACCTGCACTGGGCACGTCGGCGGAATCGCCGTTCGACGTGCCCAGAAAGGCGTCGACATGAGGATGGACCATACTCGGGCGCCGGTTCTGGACGCCCTTGCCGCGTACACCGAGAGGGACGAGTTGGGGTTCTCGCCACCCGGTCACAAACAGGCGAGGGGAGCGGATCCCGCCGTGCGCGCCGTACTCGGTGACGGAGTCTTCCTCGGCGATGTCCTGGCCAGCGGCGGTCTGGACGACCGGCGGAAACGGGGGAACGTCCTGGGACGCGCCGAAGAGCTGATGGCCGACGCCGTGCACGCGGAACGCACTTTCTTCTCCACCTGCGGAAGTTCGCTCTCGGTAAAGGCCACCATGCTCAGTGTGGCGGCGCACGGGCAGAAGCTGCTCGTGGGGCGGGACGCCCACAAGTCGGTGGTGTCCGGCCTGACCTGTCCGGTATCGAACCGGTATGGATAGAACCCCAGTGGGACACCGGGCGTCACGTCGCCCATCCGCCGTCGGCCGACTCCTTCGCGCTGGCCTTCGACGAGCACCCGGATGCCCGTGGCGCCCTCGTGACGAGCCCCACCCCGTACGGGACCACCGCGGATCTGTGCGCGGTCGCCGAGGTGTGCCACCGCCGTTCACTGCCCCTGATCGTCGATGAGGCGTGGGGCGCCCATCTGCCGTTCCACGAGGCACTGCCGTCCTGGGCGATGGACGCGGGCGCGGACGTCTGTGTCACCAGCATCCACAAGATGGGCAGCGGCCTGGAGCAGGGTTCGGTCTTCCACCTTCAAGGAGAGCTGGTCGACGAGGCCACCCTGGCATCCCGGGCGGATCTGCTCGGCACTACGAGTCCCTCGGTCCTGCTCTACGCCGGAATCGACGGCTGGCGGCGCCAGATGGTCCTGCGCGGTCACGCGTTGCTGACACATGCTCTGGAGCTGGCGGTGTCCGTCCGCAAGGAGATCGAAACCATCGAGGGGCTGCACGTCAACGACCGCGAGGACTTCTGCGGGCCGGCGGCGGGATCCGATCTCGACCCGCTGCCGGTCGTCATCGACATCTCCGGACTCGGCACGTCCGGATACCTCGCCGCCGACTGGCTCCGTGAGAACCACCGGATCGACACCCATCTGATGGACCACCGCCGCATCAGCGCACAACTCACCCACGCCGACGACGCCCTCACCACCGGCCGTCTGCTGACCGCGCTGCGCGACCTCGCCGACCGGGCGGAAACGCTGCCGCCGGGTCGGCACGTCGAGCTCCCGGACCCCGGCGAGCTGGGGCTGCCCCAGGTGCGTCTGCCGCGCGACGCCTACTTCTCGGAGACCGAGGATGTACCGCTGGAGAAGGCGGCGGGCCGCACGGCCGCCGAAATGATCACGCCCTACCCGCCGGGCATCCCCGCGGTCCTGCCCGGTGAACGGCTGAACGAACCCGTCCTGCACTACCTCCGCTCGGGTATCGAGGCGGGAATGAACGTCCCCGACCCCGCCGACCCGGCACTGCGCACCGTCCGCGTTTGCGCGGAGGAGGACGGGACCTGAGACGCGCGACGCGCAACCCGCCGTTGCGGCCAGCACGTCACCACCGAAGGGATCCCGTACGACTGCCGACGACGTGAGCGCGCGGAAGGTACTGGCGATCGTCACGAAGTACGGCGTCGAACAGGACGAGCTGATGGTCCTCAGGAGCACCTGAGCGGTTGGGGCGCCGAAGTGTCGGTCGCCGCCGTGTTCATGGACGAGGTCCGGACACTGGTGGGCGACGAGGAACCGGGGCGAGCGGTCCGGCCGGGACTCGCACTCGCCGACGTGGATCCGGCCGCGTACGACCTGTTGTTGATCCCCGGTGGGACCCGGAACGCCGGCGCGCTGCGCCGGCAGGACGCCGCCACACGCATCGTCCGTTGGTTCACCTCGTCCGGACGGCCGGTCGCGGCCATCTGCCACGGGCCGTGGGCCCTGGTCGAAGCCGATGTGGTCGCGGGAAAGCGGCTGACGTCCTACCCCTCGCTCAAGACGGACATCCGCAATGCCGGCGGGGAGTGGGTCGATGAGCCGGTCGTCACGGACGGCCGCCGGGGCCGGCCGCTCATCACCTCGCGCAATCCGGGAGACCTGGAACCGTTCCTCCGCGAAGTGGACGCGGCCCTCGCGGTGGACACCCGGTGAGGGCGGGCCCCGAAACGAAGGGCCTGCCCGCACCGGCATGGCCGTACGGAGTTCCGTCTCAATGGCCGAGGGCCCGGCGCAGCTCCTGTTTGTTCATGGACGAGCGGCCCTCGATGTTCTTCCGCCTGGCCTCCTCGTACAACTGGTCCTTGGTGGGGCCCTGCGATCCGCTGTGGGAGCGCTCGCCGCCCCGTTCGTACGCGGACCTGGGGTCGCGGGTGGACGTCCTGCTGGATGTCCTGGCCTCGCCCGAGCGGGCGCGTTCCTTGTTGACGACGCGCGAGGCGAGTTCCTTCGCGCGCTTCTCCGAGGCGCCGCGTTCCTCGGCGCTCTCCTTGATGTGCTCGTACTGGCGCTGACGCTTCTTGTTCGATCCGGCCGGCATGCGCGTCTCCGGTGTCTCGGTGCGGCCGGCGGGCCGCACAAGGGCTGAGGTGCCTTCCAGTCGACGCGTGGATCCCGCGGCCCGCCACACGGGCGGAGCGGCGGCACACGGACGGGGAGTGCCGTGCCGGGGTGCGCTTGCCCGGCATCGGCTGCCTTCCCGCTTCCCGCGGGTGCCGGGGGAGGACTGCGCCGGGGAGGTGACCGTACGGGTGTTCCCGCGCGCGGGGCACGGGTTCCGTGTTACGGACCTGCTTGTCTGTCCTGGCCCCTCCTTCCGAGAGGCGAAGAGACGGAGGGCGCTGTGGCACAGCCCGATGGTGACGTGCTCGACGGGCTCGCAGCCGATCACCGGGAACCGGAGGCGCTGTTCCGGGAGATCGGACTGGAGCCGGCGGGCCGAGCGCGGCGCGGGGAACTCGCGGACCGTCCGATCGCGGAACCCGTCCGGCACACGGCGACAGAGGAGACGCACCTGTATGCGGCGGCGCGCGACCATCTGCCGCACGGCCGGGCACCGGCCGGTAAGGAGCTTGCCGGTCACGCCGGAGGCGAGCGGGTTGCCGAGGCATCCGGAAGGTCTGAGTCCGGGAGGTCCCGATTTCGACGGCACTCCCGCGAGGCCGGAGCTCGCGGTCACCTCCCACGTGCGCGAGGAGGAGTACGACCTGTTCCCCGGGCTCGCCGCGGCGCTTTCGCCCGAGAAGCTCCCGGAGTCCGGCCGGAAGGCCCGTCTCTTCCCCGACGCCCGGCCGTACGACGCGCCGCGTGGTCCACGGGCGAGAAGCCGTGACGGCGGCAGGGCGCCCCGGCGAACCGTGAGCACGGCCAGTCCCCGTCAACGCTTGTCACAGGGAGGAATCGATGGTGCGGACCGTCGGCGTGGAGGAGGAACTGCTGCTCGTCGACCCGCACAGCGGTGAACCGCGAGCACTCTCCGCGGCCGTGCTGGCCGTGGCGGATCGCCGGGCGGAAGGGGATTCGGCTTTCGAGGAAGAGCTTCAGCACCAGCAGCTGGAGTTCGCCACGAAGCCGCACAGCGACATGCGGGCCCTCGGAGAGGAGATCCGCCGCAGGCGGGCCGAAGCCGCCGAGAGCGCGGCCCGGGTCGATGCCGCCGCAGTGGCCCTCGCGACCGCTCCACTGCCCGTGAAACCCTCGCTCGGTGACGGCGAACGGCACAGTTGGCTGGCCGACAGGTTCGGCGAGACGACGCAGGAACAGCTGACGTGCGGATGCCACGTGCACGTCTCCGTGGAATCCGACGAGGAAGGCGTCGGAGTCCTGGATCGCGTACGGGCATGGCTGCCGGCCCTTCTCGCGCTGAGCGCCAACTCGCCCTTCTGGCAGGGCCGCGACACCACGTACGGCAGCTACCGCAGCAGAGTGTGGGGGCGCTGGCCGTCGGCCGGACCGGTCGAGGTCTTCGGCACCGCGAAGCGCTACCACGAGCAGGTCCGGGCCCTCATGGAGACGCGTGTCCTGCGCGACCCGGGGATGATCTACTTCGACGCCAGGCTCTCGCACAGGTACCCCACGGTCGAGGTCAGGGTCGCGGACGTCTGCCTGGACCCGGCCGATACCGTGCTCCTCGCCACGTTGACACGGGGCCTGGTCGAGACGGCGGCACGCGAGTGGCGCACGGGCGAAACACCGGGAGAAGTCGGCGTGAGCCTCCTGCGCATGGCGTCCTGGCAGGCCGGCCGATCAGGACTGGACGGAGAACTCCTCCACCCCCTCACGATGCGCCCGGAGCCCGCAGCCGACGTCGTCGGAGCCCTGCTCACCCACATCCGCGAGGCTCTGGAGGACACGGACGACCACACGTCCGCCGAGAGGGCGCTCGACAAGCTCCTGGAACGGGGGACCGGCGCGAGGACCCAGCGCGAGCTGCTCGCCCGCACTGGAGGCCTCGGCGCGATGGTGACCGAATGCGTGACCAGAACACGTGGCTGACCTCCCGTCGATGCCGGACCCGGCGCGGCGGACGAAGGAGGACCGGGGCCTTCCGGGAACAGGACCGAAGAGGGCCCGGTCGCCGGCGCGGTGCGTTCGCGGCGGTCGTTGACGGATAGGACACGGCCGTGCCCGATCGACACCTCGGACGGGCTGCTACAGCACCCGCCGGAACACGGAGGCATGGAACGGCCCCGTGCCGCCGGCTTCGCGGTCGGGTACCGCACCGCCCGGCGAACAGCTGCTTGCCGTACTGCTGGGCCGGCCAAAGTGCCGGACTCCCGGGAACTGCCGGGCCCCAGGCCGCCTCCGGACTGCCGTCCGCCCCCTGAAACGGCGCGGACGTGCGCGCCGACCCGCACATTCCGACGGGCGTGGGCCCAGGGGCCGGAGCCGCTGCGCTCCGCGCCCCGGCCCCGAGGCGATACGGAACTTCGGCCCGGAGTTGGGGCCGGCCGAGCCGTCCCGGACGCCCCGGGTATGTCCCGGGGCGGGCCGCGGCGGCATGCGCGCCCGGGGAGGGCACAGGTGTATCTATGCTCTGGTCGTACGCGTGTACAGCATTCCCTCCGACCAGATGCAACGGGTTCCGCCCCACTCGGCTGCGGACGCCACGTCGGGGAAGAAGCCCCTTCCGTTGTGGTTGGCGCTGGTGTTGCACAGGACCGGAATGCCGCTGAGTTCTTCGTAGGCGCTCAGGATGCGTGCGGTGGCGGTGTCCTGGGACGGGTCGATGGTCTGCAGCCGCGCGGTGCCGTCCAGGTGGACGACGGCGGGAATGCGGTCGGCCCAGCCGGGCCGCAGACGGTGCTCGAAGAGCATGTACGGGTCGCGGGTGCCGGGGGCGAACACCTTCGACGCGTGAGGGGTGAGGCAGACCGGCGCCACCGGGCGGTATCCGGCCCGGTTCTTGAGCCGGTTGAGCCGGTCCTTCATGGCCGGATCGGTGGCCGGGGCGAGGATGCTGCGGTTTCCCAGAGCGCGGGGCCCGAGCTCGGCCCGGCCGGACAGTACGACGACCGGCTCCCCCTCGGTGTGCAGCAGCTGCGCCACCTGCCTTTCGTCGCAGGGGCTTCTTCGCCAGCCCCGGGGAAGGCTGCCCACCGCGATCCGGGGCCCGCTGTAGACGTCCCACGTGAGGGCTGTGCGGTCGCTCGCCCGGATCATCTCGCAGGCGGCGGTGCCGATCGCCGCGCCCGAGTCGCTGGGGAACGGTGCGATCTAGATGTCGTCGAACCGGCCACTGGCCCTGAGCACGCTGTTCCACTTGATGTTCAGCGCGCATCCGCCCCCGATCACCAGGTTCGGTCGCGTGCGGGAGCCGGAGCGGCCCCCGCCGGTGGCATGTCTGCGGCCCGGCAGCCCCCGTCGCAGCGCGGCGGAGAGCCGGTGCAGCAGAAGGTCGCCGAGGTATGCCTGGAACGTGGCGATGAGGTCCGCGTCCGACAGCCCGGGAAAAAGTTCGTCGCGGTTCGCGGCGATCTTCTTCCCGAAGATCTCCGCGTTGCCGGGTGACGCGCCGGAGAAGGCCGAGATGACGTCGTCGAAGACCGGATAGGCGGACTTCTCGACCCGGCCCAGGGCGGCGTAGGCCATCGCTTTGCCGGCGACCGACAGATGGTGCCGGGTGTCTTCCTCCTCCGTCCGCGCCGCGTCGGCTGGACGGAAAGGGCCGAACTGCACGCTGAAGTCGGCGAAGCTGTTGCCGGTGAACGGCAGCAGTTCCGCGGTGAGTGCCGCTCTGCGCCTGGTCGCGTCGACGTGGTAGAGGCGTGGAACGGTCGCTCCGTCCCACACCAGGGCGAACGCGTCCTGGCCGTCGGCCGCGAACGGGCTGGTGCAGTAGGCGCCGAAGAGGTGGTTGCTGACATGGTGGTAGCTCGCGTAGCCGGGCGCCCGGGACGTGAAGTCGTGGCCGGTGAAGGTGTAGCGCCGGAGCGGGTCCCGGTCGCCGGGCCGGTCCTGGTAGGGCGCCACGGGAAGCGTCACCGGCCGACCGCGCCGGCGGGTACGGACCAGGGCGTGTTCGGCTCCGTCGTCCTCCCACCAGCCGTCCACGACGAATTGGTCGATGTCGCGGACGTCCAGGCCCTCGGCGGCCAGGATCTCCGTGACCCGCGACAGGTCGCCCAGGTAGCTGTACCGGTGCCCGTTGCCGAGTTTCTCCACCTCGGTGCTGAACAGAAGCAGGTCATCGTCGAGGACGGCGACCCCGCCGTCGTGCGTGGCCTTGACTCCGCAGATCAACAACGTCTCGTCACTTCCTTTCGCCCGCTCGGCATGCATCGCGTGCTCCGAACAACTACCGCCTTCTGTCCGGGAACGGGCTCCGGCGGCGCCGTCACGTCCGGTGTGTCCAGTCACGGATCGACCGAATGGCCCGACAAGTTATATCCCGCCTGGGTATGTGTCCGAGTGTCGCTCCGGTGCTGCTCGTGATGGCGTGCCCGTACGGGGGGCGGGCCGAGCCGTGCGATGGCCGCGACGGCTCCTAGGGCCGACGTCTCCCCGGCGCCGGTGGACGGCGGCGCCCGTCGGGCACGGCAGGCGGCTTCTCGCCGGTGCCGGGCCGAACGCCTCGCAGCGGTGCTGTCCGAAAACGTACAGCGGGATGTGCGGCCCGAGCCTCGGAGGCCCGGGCGGTGCGGAAGCGGTCCGAGTGGGACTCGGGCAGCCGAATTCATGTGCGCCCCTGCTGTGGCTGTTTCCGCGGGGTGTGGAGCGTGCAGGATCTGTTCCGGGCGCGTCGGGAACGGTGTGATCGAGTGCCGGCCCCTTGGCCCCGGCGGCTTCGCGATTGGCCTGTGCGTGCGAGGAGGCGTATGTCCGACGGACCGACGGGGGCCGGCAATGCGCTGCCGATGGTTTCCGGGGCCGCCGGTTCCAGGAGGCCGGCCTTCCGGCATCCGGATCGTTCGAAGACAGTACGGGCCCGGCTCCTCGTCGGCCGGGAGCCAGTCGTGAAGCACTTCTTTTCGTCCTGCTCGTCCGAGTCGGGGCCGACGAACGGGGCGAGGCCCGTACGGGGGCACCTGCTGGACGGAGGAGCAGGCCAGGCGCCGTCTTGCGAGACCTGGAGGAAGCCCGCCGCCTTCGGCGACCACGGCATCGGGGCGAGCGGTGGGGTGCCGGCCCGAAGACGGCCCGGATCCTGACCCGACGCCCGTCGTGACGCGCTCCGGGCACCGCATGTCCTGCCGACGCTCGCCGAACGCACCGGTGTGACCGGCTCAGCCCCGACTCCCCATCCCCCACCGCACATTCGACGGAGGAGCTTTGCGCAAGGTCTTGAGTATTCTGGCGGCCACGATCGCCGTGGTCGCCGCGCTGCTGATGCTGGTCCCATCGCCCACGGGCGCCCGGTCCCAGGCGAAGCAGGCCACGGGTACGGTGCTCGACAAAGCCGCCCCGGCCGCGGTCGCCGTGACCACCCACACGGTGACGTTCGTCAACAGCACCGGCAAGAAGATCTGGGTCGGCAGCACCGTCAACGCCGACGGTTCCAAGAACTTCGGATCGTTGCCGGTCCTGGAGCCCGGGCAGTCGGCGACGGTTGCCGTCCCGGAGGACGCGGACCCCGGCTACTGGCGCGGCAAGTTCTTCGCCCGTATGGGCTGCGGCGGCGCGTCCGGCGGCGATTTCCACTGCGAGCTGGGCGACTGCGGCCCCTTCGCCGACCACTGTGCGCCGAATACCGGTGAACAGCCGGTCAGCCTGGCCGAGTTCAACTTCGACCGCGGTGACGGCCTGGCGCCCTGGTACGACGTGAGCTACGTCAACGCCTTCTCCGTGCCGATCACGATCACGCCCACCGAGGTGTCCGGCTCCGGTGGCGGCTGCGGCGAGGTGGGCTGCCCCGAGGACCTGCTGCCGAAGTGTCCCGCCGACAACCTGACGCGGTGGGGCGACGGCACGCCGAAGTTGTGCACCAGCCCGGACCGCGACGCCAAGACCCCCTACAGCGACATGATCGCCACCAACTGCCCCAAGGCGTACGGCTGGTCGAAGCAGGACCAGGAGCCGGGCAACCAAGTCATGCAGCAGTGCGGCCGGTGCAGCGGCTTCACGGTCGAATTCCACCGCGGCGCCTGAACGGACGGGAACGCACCATGCGCAGAAGAAGTGTCCTCACCGCCGCACTGGCGGCCCCGCTCGCGCTCTCGACCACCGGCCGCGCCCTGGCCGCGGAACGGACCGCGGCTTCGGAGGCCGCCGACGTGAAGAAGAAGGGCGTAAGCGCCTGGAATTTCGACGGCGTCGCCCAGGACCTCGCCGATTCCGGGGCCGGCTGGTTCTACGCCTGGTCCTCGGGCAGGTCGGGGATCGCCGCGCCCAATGGCGTCGAGTTCGTCCCGATGATCTGGGGGCCGGGCTCGGCGACCGACGCCGAGCTGGACCAGGCCAAGCAGCAGGGCGCGACCCTGCTCGGCTTCAACGAGCCCGACCATCCGGGGCAGGCGGCCATGACCGTGCAGCAAGCACTCGATCTGTGGCCCCGGTTGCAGTCGACGGGCCTCCGGCTCGGCGCGCCCGCGGTGGCCACCGGCGCGGACACCGCCGACGGCTGGCTCGACCAGTTCCTCCGGGGCGCCGCCGGCCGCGGCCTCAAGGTCGATTTCCTGCCCGTCCACTGGTACGGCGCCGATTTCGACGCCGCCAATGCCACCAGCCAGTTGCGCGGCTACCTCCAGGCCACCTACGACCGCCACCGCAAACCGCTCTGGCTCACCGAGTACGCCCTCATCGATTTCTCGTCCGGCACGCCGCGGTACCCGACGCAGGAGCAGCAGGCGGCCTTCGTGCAGCAGTCGACGGCCATGCTCCAGGGCCTGCCGTTCGTCGAGCGGTACGCCTGGTTCACGCTCTCCACCAGCCGCGGCGACGGCACCGGACTGTACGACGGCACGACCGCCACGCAGGTGGGTGCCGCCTACCGCGCGGCGGGTTGAGCCGCAGCCCTGCCCCGCATTCCCGCTCCGGAAAGGAAGCGACCATGATCCGCTCACTCCTTCTCGCCCGGTCGGCCGTCGGCCTCACTGCCCTTGCGGCGGTGGTCGTGGTGGCGCCGCCCAGCTCCGCCGTACCGCTCGCCGACACCTGCTGGGCGACGCACTACGGCCCCATCCCGCCCGGCTCCTACACCGCCAGCGGCGAGATCTTCGACAACAACGCGGACACCGCGGCGACTTCCCTCTCCCGCGATCCGCAACTTCCCTTCAACACCCTGGTGAAGGTCACCAACAACGCGAACGGCGCGTCCCTCGTCGTCCGTGTCAACGACCGCGGCACCTTTGCCCAGACCCCGCAGGAACCCAAGTGCCTCGACCTCACCGATGGCGCCTTCCAGCGCCTCGGCGGCGTCATCGACCCGGACCAGGGCCACATCGAGGTGACGCAGGAAGTGCTTCCGTAGAGGCCGGCCTCAAGGTGCCGGGGTGGCCGGGCAGGAACGGCCACACCGGCACCGTGCCCTGGAAGTCCGCCGGCCGCCGGTTGTCCCGGGACGTGCCCCAACACGGCCCCGGGCACAATGGTTCGTCGGTCGCCAAGTGGTACGGCGGCGGTGGGCCGGCCCCCTCGTGGTGCGGTGCGGACGGGTGCGCCGTAGGGTGCCGGGCATGCTTCCCGTCATCCCGCAGCCCCGTCCCGGCGGGTTGTGGCGCCTTGCCGGGGCGTTCGGCGCGCGCTTCGTACGCAGGCCCCGGAAGCCCGCGGTCGAGCTCACCCCGACCGTGGTGCGGTCGAACACGTACGGCACCGTCGAGGTGCCCCGGGACGACATCCTCGGTGGGCGGACGGCGAACGGACCGCACCTCGGCCTCGCCCGGGCGGCGGGCGGCCACCGGGTCACGGGCCGCGGCCGGCCCGAGGACGCCGAGCACTCCCTGCGCCTGTACACCCCGGCCGGCGGACCGCTCCCGCTCGCCGCATGGTTCCGCGAGCACCCCGAGGCGCGGGCGGCCGTGCTCGCACCCCACTCGGACGGGCTCGCGCCGGTGGAAGGAGACCCGGGGCAGTGACCTTCACCGTGCACGAGGGCGTCGAGGTCCCGGTAACCGGGCCGGGGGAGACCTGGACCGTGGGCGCCGTCGTCCTCGACCGGAACGGTGCCGCCTTCGCCCAGCGGCGCAGCCCGCACCGCGCGCTCTTCCCGGACACCTGGGACATCGTCGGCGGCCATGTCGAGGCGGGTGAGGGGCTGCTGGACGCCCTCGCCCGGGAGATCGAGGAGGAGACCGGCTGGCGCCTGCGCCACGTACGGCGGTTCCTCGGCGTCACCACCTGGACCGGGGACGACGGCAGAGGGCTCCGGCACGAGGCCGACTACCTGGTCGAGGTCGACGGCGACCTCGGCCGGCCGGCCCTGGAGTGGTCCAAGCACTCCGGCTTCGACTGGTTCGGGCCCGGCGGCCTGGAGCGGCTGAAGGAGAACTGCCCGCCCGGCGGCTTCCTGATCCACGATCTGATCGCCCGCGTCGTGCGCGGCTGCCCGGACCCGGCCTGAGC
>NZ_JBHJQP010000221.1:0-12081 GCF_042262625.1 Streptomyces sp. NPDC056347
GCCTCGTACGGCCGGCCCGGGCCCCCGGGCTCCAGGGCTCTCGGGCTCTCGGGTTCTCAGGCCGAGCGCACCAGCTGCGGTGACCACGTGCCCGGGGCGGGCGGGGCGGCCGAGGAGCCGGCCTGCGGGGCCTGGTTCAGGATCGCGAGGAAACGCTCCCGCAGCTGTGGCGAGGGCTCCATGCCCAGCTCGTCGATCATGCGGCCGCGCGCGGCGTGGTACGTCTCGATCGCCTCGGCCTGCCGCCCGCACCGGTACAGGGCGAGCATCAGCATCTCGGTGACTCTCTCCCGCCATGGGTGGACGACGCTCATGCGCTTCAACTCCCCTATGGCAGAGGGTACTTCGCACTCGAAGTCGAGCCACAGCTTGTCCTCGGTGGCGGTCAGGTACTCCTCCTCCAGCTGCACCGCGACCGACCGGCACAGCGGCCCGCCGGTGACGTCCTGCAGCGGGGCGCCTCGCCACAGCCCGAGGGCCTGGTCGAGGAGGTGCGTCGCCCATGCCGAGTCGGTCGCCCCCACCGCGCGGGCCTTGGCGACACGGCTCTTGAAGACGTTCATGTCGAGGGCGTCGGCCGGGAACTCCAGGGCGTACCCCATGGACCGGGTGACCAGCGACGGGGCCCCGGGTCCCCACTCCTGCAGGGTGCGGCGCAGCCGTGAGACGTGGGCCTGCAGCGAGTTCGCCACGGTCAGCGGGGGTTCGCTGCCCCACAGTTCGCCGTAGAGGTCCTCCGCGGGCACCAGGCGGCCCCCGTTGACGAGCAGTACGGCCAGCAGCGCGCGCTGCTGGCCTCCCCGGACGCCGCAGAAGCGTCCGTCCACCTCGGCCCCCACAGAGCCGAGAACCTTGAACTCCACCGACTGCTCCTCCCTGCCTTCCCCACGCCCCCCGAGGGTGTGCCTGCCACGGCGGCGGGCGGGACGGTACCGAGTGGCTTGTCCGAGTCGAACGTGACATCGAATCCTTGAGCCTCGCTCGATATCCGGCGTGGACCGCGGGCGGGCCCTGCGCCGGCCGGGCCGGGCGGCCCCGCCCGGCGCAGGGGGTCGAGCTCTTCTCGAGTGGCCTTTGAGTGAGCCCTGCCACAGTGGTGAACAGCTGTCCGGCCTCCCCGTACGGACGGCTGTTCATGCGAATGGCTAGCGACCAAGGAGTACCCGTGAGTGACCTGACCGACCTGGCAGAGGGCTACATCGCCATCTGGAACGAGGCGGACGACACCAAGCGCGCCGCGGCGATCGCCGATCTGTTCACTGCGGATGCCGTCTACACCGACCCGCTGGCCGACGTGCAGGGCCACGAGGGCATCGGCGCCGTCATCGGTGCCGCCCGTGACCAGTTCAAGGGCTTCGAGTTCAAGGTGCTCGGCACCGTCGACACGAACCACAACATCGCCCGTTTCCAGTGGGAGCTCGTGCCCGCGGGCGGCGGCGAGAACGTCGTGATCGGCTTCGACGTCGCGGCGACCGACGCCTCCGGGAAGATCAAGAGCGTCTACGGCTTCCTCGACAAGGTTCCCGCGGGCGCCTGAGGAAACCACCGATCCCGCCACCGGGCGGATCGCGGCCGTCATCGGCCGCGGTCCGCCCGGTCCGTTTTGGCGCGTGTCTTTCGCATCTGGCTGGGAGTGCGCTCTTGACGGGGGGATTCCGGGCGAGCGGGTCGTCAGCGGCGTGTCAGGTACCGGTGATTCGCTGAGCCCTCACTCACCGGCGCGGCCCGCCCGCGCCCGCTCTGGATCGGTCACCGACATGTCTGAAACGAACACGTCATTGGCGGAGCTGCGCGAGCTGCCCGCCCACGAACTCAGGGAAGAAGTCGAAGCCATCGTCGTGGAGCTCTTCAAGGAGGCTCTGCTGATGGACGACGACGAGGAGCTTCCCCTCGCGATCAGCTACTTCGACCTGGGCCTCACCTCGCTGCGGCTGACCGCGCTCAAGGAGCGCCTGGAGCAGCTGTTCGAGCTGTCCATCGACACCAACGTGCTGTTCAACGAGCCGACCGTCGAGCAGCTCGTGTTCTACCTCACGGACTCGTTCCTGAGCGCGTCCGCCGGACCCCTGCCCGTCCAGTAACCGACACGGAACACGTCGGATCACGCCGCCGGACACCTTGCCCGGACGCGTCATCCGGACAGAAGGAGCCATCGCGGACATGCCTGCCGACCACCGCCCCGTCACCACCCCCCTGCCCGAGCAGCACGACCGAGAGCGGGGCGGCGAGCCCGTCGCGATCGTCGGCGTCGGCCTGCGCTTTCCCGGAGGCAGCACCTCGCTCGACGAGTTCGAGGAGTTCCTGCGCACCGGCGGCTCCGGCATCGGGCCCCTGCCCGACGACCGCTGGGACGTCGCCGCCTTCACCCCCCAGGGCCCCGACGACAAGGGCAAGATACGGGCCCGGGGCGGCGGCTACCTGGACCGTATCGACCTGTTCGACGCGGGATTCTTCAACATCTCGCCCAAGGAAGCCCAGTACATCGACCCGCAGCAGCGGATGCTCCTGGAAACCGCCTGGCAGGCCCTGGAGCACGCCAACATCGACCCGACGCCGCTGCGCCGCGGCAACGGCGGGGTGTACATCGGCGCCAGTTCCGTCGACTACGCCCTGGAGCTGGACTCCCTGCCCTACGAGGAACTGGACGGCCACCTGGCGTCCGGCATCACGCTGTTCCCGCTGGCCGGCCGGCTGTCGTACTTCCTGGGATGGCGGGGGCCGAGCATCAGCGTCGACACGGCCTGCTCCTCCTCCCTCGCCGCCCTGCACATGGCGGTGACGGCGCTGCGTCTCGGCGAGTGCGACATCGCGCTCAGCGGCGGCGTCAACGCGCTGCACAACCCGCGCATCCCGGTGATGTTCTCCAACGCGCAGATGCTCGCCGGCGACGGGCAGTGCAAGACCTTCGACGAGTCCGCGGACGGCTACGCGCGCGCCGAGGGCGTCGGCGTCATCGTCCTGAAGCGGCTCGCCGACGCCACCCGCGACGGCGACAACGTCCTGGCCGTGGTGCGCGGCACCGCCGTCGGGCAGGACGGCGACAGCGCCGGCCTGACGGTGCCCAACGGGCCCGCCCAGGAGCGGGTGCTGAAGCTGGCCCTCGCCGACGCCGGGCTCGAACCCGGCGACGTGACCTACGTGGAGGCGCACGGCACCGGCACGCCGCTCGGCGACCCCATCGAGCTAGGCGCCATCAGCAACGTGTTCGCCGACGTGCGCACCAAGGACGACCCGCTGCTGGTCGGCTCGGTGAAGACCAACCTCGGCCACATGGAGCCCGCTTCCGGGCTCGTGGGCGTCATCAAGGCGCTGCTGCAGATCCGTTCCGCGACGATCTATCCGCACCTGAACTTCACGACGCCCTCCTCACGCATCCCGTGGGAGGTCTACCCGGTCCGCGTCCCGACCGAGTGCGAGCCGTGGAAGGCCCCGGTGCGCCGGGCCGCCGTCAACAGCTTCGGCTTCGCGGGCACCATCGGCGCGGTCGTCCTGGAGCAGCCCCCCGAGCAGAGCCACGGCACGCGTCCCGGAGCCGCCCGCGACGCCGACGACGCCGCCGCTCCCCTGTTCACCCTCTCCGCGAAGAGCGGCGCCGCGCTGCGCGAACAGGCGGAGCACTACCGGCAGTTCGTGGCCGAGCGGCCGGACCTGGACGTCGCCCGCCTGTCGTACACCACGAACGTGGGCCGCGCCCACTTCACGCACCGTGTCGCCGCCCCCGTGGAGAGCCGCGAGGACCTGCTGGAGGTACTGGACGCGGTGCGCCGGCCGGAGCACACCGTGGAGCCGTCCGGTGTCCGCAAGGTCGCCTTCATGTTCACCGGGCAGGGCTCCCAGTACCCGGGCATGGGCGCGGCCCTCCACGAGCGCTTCCCGTTGTTCCGCGAGGTCGTCGACGAGTGCGACCGGCTCTTCGGCGCCCATCTGGACGTCTCGGTAAGGGAGCTGCTCCTGGGCACCGCCGCCGACCCGGAGGCGGTCCACCAGACCCTGTACACGCAGGCGTCCCTGTTCACCCTGGAGTACGCGCTCGCCAAGCTGTGGATGTCGTGGGGCGTCAAGCCCAACGTGCTGCTCGGGCACAGCATCGGCGAGGTCGTGGCCGCGACGGTGGCCGGGCTGTTCTCGCTGCCCGACGCGGTGACGCTGGTCGCCGCCCGCGCCCGGCTGATGCAGTCGGTGAGCACACCGGGCGGCATGAGTTCGGTCAGCGCTCCGGCCGAGCGGGTCGAGCCGTTCCTCGAAGGCCACCAGGACCTGGCGCTCGCCGCCGTCAACGGACCCGAGGCGTGCGTCGTCTCCGGCGCCGCCGCCGCCCTCGCGCAGGTGGGCGAGGAGCTGGCCGCGCAGGGGATACGGGTGCAGCCGCTCGCGGTCTCGCACGCCTTCCACTCGCCGCTGATGGCCGAGGTGTTCGACGAGTTCCGTGCCGTGCTGGAGGGCATCACCTTCCTGGAACCGAAGATCTCGCTGGTCTCCAACCTCACCGGCAAGGTCGCGCGCATGCGGGAGATCAGCAAGCCCGACTACTGGGTGCGGCACATCGGCGAGCCGGTGCGGTTCATGGCGGGCGTTCGGGCGGTGGCCAAGCGCGGCCGGCACGCGTTCGTGGAGCTCGGCCCCTCGGGCATGCTCGGCGCCCTCGGCAGGCGCTGCGTGCCCGCCGACGAACATGTCTGGCTGGCCAGCCTGCGCCGCCAGGACACCACCGCCGCCGCGACGCTGCGCGCCCTCGCCGACTTCTACGCCGCCGGACTGCCCGTCGACTGGGACGCCTACCACGCCGGGCACGGCCTCGCGAAGGTGCAGCTGCCCCTGTACGCCTTCCAGCGCAAGCCGTACTGGCTGCCCTCCGTCAAGTCCCGTACCCGGCGCGCCGACGGACCGGCCCGCCATCCGCTGCTCGGGGAGCGCACACCTGCGGCCGAACTGCCCGAGGGTGTTTGGGAGTTCACCGCCGACTTCACCCCCCAGGAGCTGGGCGGGGCGATCGCCGGGCACCGGATCGCGGGCGAGGCGGCCCTGCCGCCCGCCGCCTGGGCCGACCTGCTGCTGGCCGCCGAGGACGCGGTCCTCGGTCACACCCGCGCCACCGTGGCCGACCTGGCCCTGCCCGAGCCGCTGCCGCTGTCCGGTGAGGGCCCGGTGCGCCTGACGACCCGGCTGCGCCGCGCCGACGGGCAGGCGGGCCGTCATGCCTGGGACGTCGAGGTGACGGGCGTCGTCGAAGGCGCCCGGGACGGCGAGGACAACGACGGCGCGCCGCGCTGTTACGCCCGTGCCCGCATCCTGGCCGACACGGGTACGGGTGCGGACGGCGGCCTGCTGGCCCTCGCCGCCGCGCCCGGCGCGGTCCTCGCCGGGGCCGACGCCGTCGACCTCGCCACCGACCTCGCCGCCGTCGACCGGGGCTTCGGCGACGCCCCCTCGCTCGTCGTGCGCGTCGCCCGGCACGACGGCGGCGTGGTCACCGCCGATCTGACCGGCTGCGACGCGGCCCCCGTGGAGCAGCTGCCCGCCGCCCTGCTGGAGAGCGCGCTGCAGGCGGTCGTCGCCCTGGACGACGACGGGCCGGTGCGCACGCTCCACGCGGCGCGCGGTGTCCGGCTGTTCAAGAAGCCGCGCGGCGAACGCCTGCGCATGGTGGCGCGGGTGCGCCGGGACGGTGCCGGGCAGCTGGCCGACATCCTCCTGCTGGACGGCGCCGAGGACGCGGAGCCGGTCGCCGAGATCGTCGGTGCCGTCCTCGCCCGCCCCGGCGGGGCGGACGGCGGGCCGCACTTCACGCACCGGCTCGGCTGGCTGCGCCGCTCCCTGCCCGCGGCTCCGGGCTCCCCCGCCCAGGAGCGCCACGTGGTGATCCCGGGCGCGGGCGACGCCGTCGGCCCCGCCCTGCTCGCCGCGCTCGAGGCGAACGGGCCCGGGGCGGGCGTGCGGGTGTCGACCGTGCCGGACGCGGCGGCGCTGCGCGCGGCCCTCACGGAGCACGCGTCGATCACCGACGTGGCCTGGTTCTGGCGGCCGGGCTCCGGCGAGATGTCGTACGAGCGGCTGCGTGCCGAGTCCGAGGCCAACTTCACCGAACTGCTCGACGTGGTGGCCGCCGCCGGTGCGCGGGACGCCCGGCGCGCCCCGCGCGTGTGGCTGGTCACCGAGCGCGCCCAGTGGCTGCCCGGCGACCGTGCCGACGGGGCCGAGCAGGTCGCGGCGGCCTCCCTGTGGGGCTTCGGTCATGTGCTGCTCAACGAGCACCCGCATCTGCGGGCGACCCTGATCGACCTCGACGGCGCGGCGGACGGGGCGGCCGGGGCCGCGCTGCTCGCCGAGTGGCGCGCGCAGGAGAAGGACGAGTTCCAGGTGGGCTACCGGGCGGGGCGGCGTCACGTGCGCAGGCTCCTCGCCGGGGACGCGACGCCCGCCTGGCAGGGCTCCTTCGAGGTCCACGCACCGGCCGGCGACCTCGACCGGACCACGGTGGTGGCCGCCGCGCCCGGCGCGCCCGAACCGCTGGGCGACGAGGTCCGGGTGTCCGTCACCGCCGCGGCGCTGACCCGGCACGACGTGCCCGGGGCCGTGCGGGACACCGGGGAGGACGGGGCCGGGACGGTGCCGGTGACCGCCACCGCGTACGCGGGCACGGTCGTCGCCACGGGTCCCGACGCGGCGTACGCGCCCGGCGCCGAGGTGACGGTCTCCCACCGGGGCCGTCTGGCCGGCACGCTGACGCTCCCGTCGGCGGCCGTGACCGCGCGCACCGGGGGCACTCCCCCGTCCGCCGCGGCGGCCCTCGCCGCGGACGCGGCGGCGAACGGCCCGGACGTCTACGGCCCCGACGAGGTGGACGAGGCCCTGCGGACACTGTCCACGGGCGCCGCCGACGTGGCCGTCGTAACCTTCGCCGGTGCCGGGGAGGACTCCGGGGAAGACGCCGTCTCCCCCGCCGCCCGGGCGGGTTCGTTCACCGTCCGGCCCGACCGTACCTATGTCATCACCGGCGGCCTCGGCGGCCTCGGCCTCGTCACCGCGCGGATGCTGGTGGACCTCGGGGCGCGGCACCTGGCCCTGGTCAGCCGGAGCGGGCGGGCCACCGAGGAGGCCGCCGACGTGCTCGCCGCGCTGGAGGAGCGTGCCGAAGTGGCCCTGCTGCGGGCCGACGTCAGCAGCGCCGACGGCGTGGCGGAGCTCGTCACCGGGCTGCACCGGCTGCCGCACCCGGTGGGCGGTCTCGTGCACGCGGCGGGCGCCATCGGCACGGGCCTGATCCCGGAGCTGACCTGGGAGGCCATCGACGAGCAGCTGGCGCCGAAGGTGTACGGCGGCTGGCTGCTGCACCGGGCCGCCGCGTCCTTCCCCGAGCTCGACTTCTTCACCGTGTACTCGTCCGTCGCCTCCGTGGCGGCGGTGCGCGGTGGCGTGGGCCAGGCCCGCTACGCGGCGGCGAACGCCTTCCTGGACGGCCTCGCCCATCTGCGCACCCGCCAGGGCCTTCCCGCGCTGGCCGTCAACTGGGGCTCATGGGCGCGGGTGGGCATGTCGGCCCGCCTGGACAGCGCGTACATCCGGGAGATCGAACGCAGCGGTGTCCGCTTCTTCTCGCCCTCGTGGGCGCTGCGCACCCTGCACCGTCTGTGGAGCCTGCCCGGCGCCGCGCAGCGGGTGGTGAACCGGTTCGACTGGCCGGTGTTCGCCGGTCAGCTGCCGCTCGCCAACGCCCTGTACGCGCGGGTCGCCGACCCTGCCGACACGGTCCCGGGGGATGCCCGTATCGACCTGGCGGACCTGGCCGCCCGGCCCGAGCCGGAGCGTCTGAAGCTGGTCGGGCGCACGGTCGCCGAACGGGTCGCCAAGGTGCTGCACTTCGGCTCGCCGGACGAGGTCGACCCCGCCGCCGACTTCATCACCCTCGGCCTGGACTCGGTGATGGGCATGGACGTCAAGTCGGAGCTCGAGTCGGACTTCGGTCTGACGCTGCCCGCGTCGCTGACGTTCGACTACCCCTCCGTACGCCATATCGCCGCGTTCGTCGCCGGCCTGCTCGTCGAGGACGCCGCATGACGGCCCGCACCCGTGCCGGGGCACGCACCGCGGCCGGGCCCGCGCCGACGGACCGGCGCTGGACCCTCGCCGCCGCGCTGGCCGGCAACGCGAAGCGGCGCGCCGCGCACCCGGCGGTCGTCTGCGAGGGCCGCGTCCTCAGCTACGCGCGGCTGCACCGCGAGAGCAGCCGGGCGGCGCACGCCCTGCGCGCGGCGGGCATCGGGCGCGGCAGCCGGGTGGCCTACCTGGGCCGCGAGTCGGAGCACTACTACGTGACGATCCTCGCGTGTGCCAAGGCGGGCGCGGTGATCGTGCCGGTGAACTGGCGGCTCACGGCGGCCGAGGTGGAGCACGTGCTGCGTGACTCGGACGCGGAACTGCTCTTCCTGGACGGTGAGTTCGCCGCGACGGCCGACACCGCGAGATCCGGGGCCGCCCTGCCGAAGCTGCACACGGTGGTCCGCGTGGACGCCGTGGCCGAGGACGGCGCCCGCTCCTGCGGGGCGGGGCTCCGCGCCTGGTGCGGCGACGCCCCGGACACCGACCCGGAGCCGGTCACCGGCCCCGACGACGCGGTCCTGCAGATCTACACGAGCGGCACCACGGGGCTGCCCAAGGGCGTGGTCCTCGCCAACCGGACGTTCTTCACGCTGCCCCACGCGGTGGCCGGCACCGGCGCCGACCGGGACGACTGGACCGACTGGCGCGCGGACGACGTCAGCCTGATCTCGCTGCCGGGCTTCGGCATCGCGGGCATCGGCTGGTTCCTGCACGGCATGATCGCGGGCGCCACGAACGCGGTCATGCCGATGTACGTGGCGCAGGAGGCGGTCCGGCTGATCGAGGAGCTCGGCGTCACCATCACCTTCGCGGCGCCCGCGATGCTGCAGATGATGCTGGACGAACCGGCCGCCACGCCGCGCGCGTTCGCCTCCCTGCGCAAGATCGCCTACGGTGCGGCGCCGATCTCCGAGTCGCTGCTGCTGCGCAGCCTGGAGGTGTTCGGCTGTCAGCTCGTGCAGATCTACGCGAGTACGGAGGCGGGCAGTGTCGCGGTGTGCCTGCCGCCCAGGGACCACCGGCCCGGCAGCCCCCTGCTGAAGGCCGCGGGCCTGCCCTGTCCCGGCAACGAGCTCAAGGTGATCGACGACGAGGGAAAGGAGCTGGGGCCCGGGCAGATCGGCCAGGTCTGCGTGCGCACCCCGGCCCGCATGATCGGCTACTGGAACCGGCCCGAGGCCACCGCGGCGGCCCTGGTGGACGGCTGGCTGCTGATGGGCGACGCCGGCTACCTGGACGAGCACGGCTATCTGTTCCTGTGCGACCGGATCAACGACACGATCATCGCCGCCGGGCAGAACATCTATCCCGCCGAGGTCGAGAAGCAGCTCGGCGAGCACCCCGACGTCGTGGACGCCGCGGTGGTCGGTGTGCCCGACGCCCGCTTCGGCGAGGCGGTGCACGCCGCGGTGGTGCTGCGCGAGGGCGCCCGGGTGCGCCCCCGCGAGCTGCTGCTGTTCCTGCGCGGCCGTATCGCCGACTACAAGATCCCCTTCGCGTACCACTTCCTCGACGACCTGCCGCGCAACCCGTCGGGCAAGATCCTGCGCCGCACGGTGCGCGAGCAGCTGTGCGAGGAGGCCCGGCGGGCCCCGGCCTGAGCCAGGGGCCCGGGGCGACTCCCCACGACGCCCCGGGCCCCTCCCCTCCTCCCTCCCCCTCTCCTCTCCCTTTTCTCCTTCTCTCGTACGAAACCTCCCGAACGGAGTGCGACCAATGGGCACCTTCCCGGGCCCCCCGTCCGTCGGCATCCTGCTGCCGACGCGGGAGCAGGCCATCAACGGCACGTACGCGGCGGCGCCGCTGCTCGATTTCGCCCGCCGGGCGGAGGAGCTGGGCTTCGACTCGCTGTGGGCGGGCGACTCCCTCGTCGCCCGGCCGCGCCTCGACCCGCTGGTCGTGCTGTCCGCCGCGGGCGCGGTCACCAGCCGGGTCACCCTCGGCACCGCCGCCCTCACCCCGGCGCTCAGGCATCCGCTGACCGGCGCGCACATGGTGGCGAGCCTGGACCACGTCTGCGGCTCGCGCCTGGCGCTCGGGCTCGGCTCGGGCTTCCCGATGCCGGAGACCGAGGCGGAGTTCGAGAGCGTGGGCGCCTCGTTCAAGGGCCGTGCGGGCCGTCTCGACGAGATCGTCTCGCTGTGGCGCACCGCCTGGAACTCCTCGCGGCCCGGCGCCCCGACGGAGTTCGCCGGACGGTACTGGCAGGCCGAGGGCCTCGACCGGCTGCCCCGCCCGCACCGTGCGGGCGGCCCGCCCCTGTGGCTCGCCGGCAGCGACACCCCGCGCGTCCTGGAGCGGGTCGCGCGGCACTATGACGGGTGGCTGCCGTTCCTGCCCGAGTCCAAGGCGTACGGGGCCGCGTGGCGTCGCATCCAGGAGCTGACCGCCGAGGCGGGCCGCCCCGCGGACGCGGTCACCCCGGCGCTGTACGCCACCATCACCGTGAACGATGACCCGGGCCGCGCCCGTGCCGAGCTCGAGCACTACATCGAGCACTACTACGGCCGCACCCTCGACCAGATGGCGACGGTTCAGGCGTACGCCTGGGGCAGTGCGAAGGCCTGCGCCGAGGCGCTCGCCGCGTACGTGCGCGAGGGCGCCCGTCACGTGGTCGTGCGCATCGGATCCCTCGACCCCGAACCGCAGCTGAAGCAGATCGCCGACATCGTCCTGCCCAGTCTGAAGGAGATCCAGTGAGCGACACCGCCCTCGGCCGGAACATGTCCACGGCCGGGCACTGGTTCCACCCCGTGGAGCCGGACCCGGACGCGCGGATCCGGCTGTTCCTGCTGCCGCACGCGGGCAGCGGCGCGATCATCTACCGGGACTGGCCGAACCTGCTGCCGAAGGACATCGCCGTGCAGGCGGTGACCCTGCCCGGGCGGCACAACCGGCGCGACGAGGAGACCTTCGACACCCTCGAACCGTTGCAGGACGCCCTGTACGAGGCGGTCCTCGACGAGCTGGACGACGACCGCCCCTTCGCGTTCTTCGGCCACTGCCTGGGTGCGCAGCTCGCCTTCCGCACCGCCGTGCGCCTGGAGCAGGAGGGCGAACGCACCCCTGTCATGATCGGGATGTCCGGCTGGTCCCCCATCGGTTTCTTCCGGCCGACCGAGGAACAGAGCCGCATGCCGGACGACGAGATGCTCGAGTGGATCAAGAAGCTGGGTTCCTTCCCCGCCGAGGTGTACGAGAACCCCGAGACCCTCGCGCTCGTCGTGCCCGCCCTCCGCGCCGACCTGCGTATCGCCGCCCAGTACGAGGACGACGGCGCGGGTGTGTCCTGCCCCCTCGCCTCCTACGGCGGCGACGCCGACCCGCTGCAGGACGCCCCGGACGCGATGACCCACTGGGCCGACCGCAGCCCCCGGTATCTTGGCCACCGCGAGTTCCCCGGCGGCCACTTCTACCTCGACCGGCACGCGCTCGCGGTGACCACGGACTTCGCACGCCATCTGCACCGTTTCGCGGGCGCCCTGACGCACTGACCCGACAGCGAGGAATGGATCCCCCATGAACCCCCCGTACCCGGAGCCCGGCGAACTGCTCGCCCTGATGCCGTTCGCAGGGCTCACCGGCGTGGAGGTGGAGTCGGCCGGCCCCGACGAGGTGGTGGCACGCCTGCCGTGGGCGGCCGAACGCTGCACGGCGGGCGGGGTGCTGCACGGCGGCGCCCTGGTCACCCTCGCCGACGCGGCGGCCGGCATCTGCGCGTATCTCAGCCTGCCCGACGGGGCGAGCACCTCGACGATCGAGCTCAAGACCAACTTCTTCTCCGCGGTGCGCGGCGGCGCCGTCGTCGCCGTCGCGCGGCCGCTGCACCGCGGCGCCTCGTTCATCGTGGTGCAGACCGACCTGTACGACCATCGCGGGCGCGCGGGCGACGGCCGTACGGGTCCGCACCGCGTGGCACAGACCACCCAGACCCAGGCGGTGCTGCGCCCGCGCGGCTGAGAGCCCGTGAACGGACCTCTGGCG
>NZ_JBHJQP010000222.1:0-11697 GCF_042262625.1 Streptomyces sp. NPDC056347
GGGCGGAGCCGATTCCTCGGCCCCGTCCGGCGACGGGCTTTTCGCTGCTCTCCCCGTACCAAAATCCGCAGCTTTTATTGCGCAACAAAGATTGCGCAACTTTCCTTTTGTATCTACGGTGGGGGCATGGCAAGCAACGAATCGCGCCGGGTCTCGGACCTGGAAACCCTGAAGGCGTTCGGACACCCGCTGCGGATGCGGCTCTACCGGGCGCTCTACATCGCCCGCAAGGCCACCGCCTCCCAGCTGGCCGACCAGGTCGACGAGGCGGTCTCCCTGGTCAGCTACCACCTGCGCAAGCTCGCCGACCACGGCCTGATCGAGGAGGCCGAACAGCAGGGCAAGGACGGCCGCGAACGCTGGTGGCAGCCCGCCTCGAAGGGGCTCAACTTCCACGAGGAGGACTTCCACGACGCCCCCGAGAAGGCCGCCACCCACGCCGCCGTCGGCCGCCTCTCCTTCGACCAGCACATCGAGCTGTACCGCCGCTACCTCGACTCGGCCCCCAGCTGGCCGCTCCCGTGGCGCAGCGCCGCCGCCAGCTCCGAATACCTGGCCCGCCTCACCGCCGAGGAACTCACCGCGCTCAACCGCGAACTGCACCGGCTGATCGACCGGTACGAGGAACAGGGCCGTGCCCGCGAGGAGGCGGGGGACACCGAAGGCCGAGAGAACGTCGCCCTCCACGTGTACGCGTTCCCGTTCCGCCCCTGACCCGCCGCCCCGGGAGGCCGACCCCATGAGCGTCACCGACACCGCCGCACCCGCACCCGCACCCGCACCTGTCACCGAACCGCCCGCCCACCGCGACGGCAACGTCCTGCGCTGGCTCGGCGCCTACACCGCCTCGATGATCGGCGACAGCGTCTACTACATGGCGCTCGCCTGGGCCGCCGCCCGCACCGGCGACGGCACGCAGACCGGGATCGTCCTCGCCGTCGGCTCGATACCCCGGGCCGTCCTGATGCTCGGCGGGGGAGTGCTCGCCGACCGGATCGGGCCGCGCCGGGTCGTCATCGGCAGCGACGCCGTCCGCTGCCTGGTCGTCCTCGCCCTGGCCGGAGCCCTGCTGGTCTCTTCGCCCGCGCTGTGGATGCTGATCGCCGTCGCCCTGGTCTTCGGTGTGGTCGACGCCCTCTTCCTGCCCGCCGTCGGCGCCCTGCCGCCCCGGGTCACCGCCCCCGGCCAGCTGGCCCGGGTCCAGGGCATGCGCGGCCTGTCCATCCGGGCCGCCAACGTCGTCGGCGCCCCGCTCGGCGGCCTCGCCGTGGCGCTCGGCGGACCGGGGCTCGCCTTCGCCGCGGCCGGGATCCTCTTCGCGGTGTCGCTCCCGCTGCTGATGTCGCTCCGGCTGCGCCCGGCGCCCGCGCAGGAGGGCGCGACGGCCTCCAGGACCGCCTGGGGCGACCTGGCCGACGGGCTGCGCCACATCCGCCGCCACCCGCTGCTCGGCCCGCTGATGATCGTCGTCGCCGTCAGCGAGCTCGGCTTCGTCGGCCCGCTCAACCTCGGGCTGATCCTGCTCGCCGAGGAACGCCACTGGGGCGCCTCCGGCATGGGCTGGATCATCGCCGCCTTCGGCCTCGGCGCCGGTGCCTCGGCGCTGCTGCTCGCGGTACGCGGCCGGGTGCCCCGCGCCGGGCTGGTCATGTGCCTGACCGTGCTGAGCGGCGCAATCGCCATCGGCGCTCTGGCCCACCTGCCCTCGGTGGCCCTGGCCGCCGCCGCAGCGGTCTGCGTCGGCCTCTTCGCCGGGCTCGGCGGCTCCCTGTGCGGCGCCCTGATCCAGACCGTCACCGAGCCCGCCTACCTCGGCCGGGTCACCTCGGTCTCGACGCTCTTCACCCACGCCCTCGCCCCGCTCAGCTACCCGGTCACCGGAGCGGCCGTCGCCCTCTGGGGAACCGGACCGGTCTTCGCCGCCAGCGCCACGCTCTGCGCCGCCGGAGCGCTGACCGGCCTGGCCTTCACCCGGCTGCGCCGCGCGGAACTCCCGGGCTGAACAGGCCCTACATCCCCAGCGCCGCCGTCTGCAGCCGGTCCACCGCCTCCTTGTCGCCCTCCAGCCCCACCGTCGCCGCCGACTGCCGCCCGAACGCGAAGAGCAGCAGCTCACCCGGCTCGCCGGTCACCGTCACCACCGGGGCGCCCTTGTGCGCCACCACCGTCCGGCCGTCCGGTCGGCGCAGCACCAGCCCCACCGGGGACTTGCGCCCCAGCAGCCGGGCCGTCCGCTCGGTCCGCGACCAGAGCAGATCGGCGAAGACCGGGTCCAGCTCACGCCGAGACCAGTCCGGCTGGGCCCGGCGCACGTCCTCCGTGTGGATGTAGAACTCCACGGTGTTGGCGGCCTCGTCGACCTGCTTCACGGCATACGGGGAGAACCTCGGCGGCCCCGTACGGATCAGCTGGATCAGCTCCTCGTACGGCTTCGCGGCGAACTCGCCCTGCACCCGTTCCAGCCGGTTGCGCAACGCGCCCACCAGGAGCCCGCCCGCCGCGTCGGGCCGCCGCTCCCGGACCACCACATGGGCGGCCAGGTCCCGGGCACTCCAGCCGCTGCACAGGGTCGGGGCCTCCGGGCCGACGGCCTCCAACAGGTCGGCGAGCAGAAGACGTTCGCGCTTCGCATGGGTCGACATGGTCGCCAGCGTACGACCGCCGCACCCGGTCCGCCCAGTGGACACCGCACCGGACGGGCGCCCCGGCCACGGCACAATGGCTCCATGAGCAGCGCGCCCACCCCCAGCACCCCGTCGCCCTCCGGCGGCCTCGACCCGGCGATCGCCGCCCGCCTCAAGCGCGGGGCGGACGGACTCTTCCCGGCGATCGCCCAGCAGTACGACACCGGCGAGGTACTGATGCTCGGCTGGATGGACGACGAGGCCCTGCACCGCACCCTCACCACCGGCCGCTGCACCTACTGGTCCCGCAGCCGCCAGGAGTACTGGGTCAAGGGCGACACCTCCGGCCACACCCAGGAGGTCAGGTCGGTCGCCCTGGACTGCGACGCCGACACCGTTCTGGTCAAGGTCGACCAGACGGGTGCCGCCTGCCACACCGGGGACCGCACCTGCTTCGACGCCGACGTCCTCCCGCTCGGGCAGTAGGGTCTGCCGCCATGGATCTCGAAACCTTCCGCAAGCTCGCCGTGGACCGGCGCGTCATCCCCGTCAGCCGCAGACTCCTGGCGGACGGCGACACCCCGGTCGGTCTCTACCGCAAGCTCGCGGGCGAGCGCAGCGGCACCTTCCTCCTGGAGTCGGCGGAGAACGGCCGCACCTGGTCGCGCTACTCCTTCATCGGGGTGCGCAGCGCCGCCACCCTCACCGTGCGCGACGGACAGGCCCACTGGCTGGGCGTCCCGCCGGTCGGCGTCCCCCTCGACGGCGATCCGCTGGAGGCCCTGCGCGCCACCGTCGAGATCCTCCACACCCCGCGCGACCTGGTCGCCGACGACGGACTGCCCCCGTTCACCGGCGGCATGGTCGGCTACCTCGGCTACGACATCGTGCGCCGCCTGGAGAAGATCGGCGACAGCACCGAGGACGACCTCGGCCTGCCCGAGCTGACCATGCTGCTCACCTCGGACCTGGCCGTCCTCGACCACCGCGACGGCACCGTCCTGCTGATCGCCAACGCGATCAACCACAACGACCTCTCCACCGGCGTCGACGAGGCCCACGCGGACGCCGTCGCCCGCCTCGACGCCATGGAGCGCGACCTCTCCCGCCCCGTCGAGAACGCCCCCGCGGCCCTCCCCGACTCCGCGCTGCCGCCGTACACCGCGCGCTGGGGCGGACCGGCGTACCAGGACGCCGTGGAGGACGTGAAGGAACGCATCCGGGCCGGCGAGGCCTTCCAGGTGGTCCCCTCCCAGCGTTTCGAGACCCCGTGCACCGCGAGCGCGCTGGACGTCTACCGGGTGCTGCGCGCCACCAATCCCTCGCCGTACATGTACCTCCTCCGGTTCGACGGCTTCGACGTCGCGGGCTCCAGCCCGGAGGCCCTGGTCAAGGTCGAGGACGGGCGGGCCATGGTCCACCCGATCGCCGGCACCCGGCACCGCGGCGCCACCCCGCAGGAGGACCAGGCGCTCGCCGAGGAACTCCTCGCCGACCCCAAGGAACGCGCCGAGCACCTGATGCTCGTCGACCTCGGCCGCAACGACCTGGGACGGGTCTGCGCCCCCGGCACCGTCGAGGTCGTCGACTTCATGTCGATCGAGCGCTACTCGCACGTGATGCACATCGTCTCCACCGTCACCGGCAAGGTCGCCGAGGACCACACCGCGTTCGACGTCCTGACCGCGTGCTTCCCCGCGGGCACCCTCTCCGGCGCCCCCAAACCGCGCGCGATGCAGATCATCGAGGAGCTGGAGCCGACCCGCCGCGGACTGTACGGCGGCTGCGTCGGCTATCTCGACTTCGCCGGGGACTCCGACACCGCCATCGCCATCCGCACCGCACTGCTCCGCGACGGCACGGCGTACGTCCAGGCCGGGGCCGGGGTCGTCGCCGACTCAGACCCGGCCGCCGAGGACACCGAATGCCGCAACAAGGCCGCCGCGGTGCTCCGCGCGGTGCACACGGCCAACCGCCTCCGCGGCGCGTGAGGCGGTAGGGGATAGTGGAGTACGTGAGCGCTGTCCCCGTACCCCAGCCCCGTGCCCGAGCCGTCACCGCCCCCGACGCCCCGGGAAGCCGCCGCAGCCTGGCCTCAGGCCTGCTCCTCGGGGCGGTCGGTGCCACCGTCGTCCTGCTCGCCTCCGGCCAGACCTGGGCCGAGGGCAAGGCGTCCGTCGGCGGCGGCTCGCTGCCGCTGAGCGCCGACGGCCAGGACGTCACCGGGGTCCCGGCCGCACTGGCGATCGTCGGTCTCGCCGCCCTGGTCGCCGTCTTCGCCGTCCGCGGGATCTCCCGGACGGTCGTCGCCGGGCTCCTCGCCCTCAGCGGGCTGGGCGCCGTGCTGAGCGCCTGCCTGGGCGCCTCCGACAGCGCGGCGCTCGACGAGAAGACCGCCGAGACGACCGGTGACGCGGCCGCGACCATCGGCGCGCTCACCCACACCGCCTGGCCCTACGTCACCGCGGCGGGCGGTCTGCTGATCCTGCTCGCCGGGCTCCTCGCCCTGCGGTACGGCGGGCGCTGGCCCACCATGTCGGGACGGTACGAGCGGGACGGCACCCCCCGCCCCCGCAAGACCGCCCGCGCCATGGACCCGGACCGGCCCGAGGACCTCTGGAAGGCCCTGGACCGCGGCGAGGACCCGACGCGCTAGGCCGCACCCCGAGATCACGTCCTCACTGTTCGTGCGGGACAATGGGGCCGAGCTTCCAGCACAGCGGCACCAGCATCGCGTACAGCAGCTTTGCCTACAGCGAAACCAACAGCGCAACATCAACAAGGAGCAACTCATGGCGGGCAGCAGCCACGGACACACCCCGGCCGCCTGGACCGGTGTCATCATCTCCTTCATCGGCTTCTGCGCCGCGGGCGTCTTCATGGTCGCGGCCAGCCCCGTCGGCTTCTGGGCCAGCATCGGCGTCATCCTCCTCGGCGGGGTCGTCGGTCTCGCGATGAAGGCCGCGGGCCTCGGCATGCCGAAGGAGTCGGCCGAGATGGCGGCCGCCCGGGCCCGCGCCGGACAGGCGCAGGTCTCCTCCTGACGCCGCACGGCACCCCTACGCACGCGAGGCGCGGCCCGGACGACCGGGCTGCGCCTCGCCGCGTCAGCGGGGACAATCACCGGGTGGACGCATCGACCGACCCCGCCGCCGCCCCGGCCCGCGCACAGGCCCCGGCCGCCGGGCCCGTGCCCGGCCCGCCGTATCCGCCGGTCCTCCCCCCGGCGCCCGTACCCGCCTCGCGCATCCGGCGGCTGGCCACCCCGGTGGCCGTCATGGCCGCCGTCGTCGGCGCCTTCGGCTACGTCGGCGCCGTGGACCCCAACGAGCCCGGCCACTACCCGGTCTGCCCGCTGCTGCGGTTCACCGGGATCTACTGCCCGGGGTGCGGCGGGCTGCGCAGCGCCCACGCGGTGGCGCACGGCGACATCGCCGCCGCCCTCGGTTCCAACGCGCTGGCCGTCGTCGGTTACGCGGCCTTCGCCGTCCTGTGGACGCTCTGGACGGTCCGCGCGGTGCGTGGCACCCGCATGGGTCTCGCGGTGAGACCCGCCGTCTGGTGGGGGATCGGCGCCGTGGCGCTGGTCTTCTCCGTGGCGCGGAATCTTCCGTTCGGATCCGTTCTCGCCCCTTGAATGCCCAGGTAGTGGGACATTCGGCAATCAGGTTCGGGTCGGCGGCCTCCTGCGGATAGCATGGACACGGCTGATCCTGTTCCCTCATCACCTCCCGGAAGGGGGCCGCTCGCGTGAGTGTGCTCGACGAGATCATCGACGGCGTACGCGCCGACCTCGCAGAGCGGCAGGCGCGTGTCAGCCTCGACGAGCTGAAGGAACGCGCGGCGCGCGCCCCGCAGGCCAAGGACGGGGTCGCGGCCCTGCGAGGCGAGGGCGTCAACGTCATCTGCGAGGTCAAGCGGTCCAGCCCCTCCAAGGGCGCACTGGCCGCGATCGCCGACCCGGCGGCCCTCGCCGCGGACTACGAGGCGGGCGGCGCGTCCGTCATCTCGGTCCTCACCGAGCAGCGCCGCTTCGGCGGCTCGCTCGCCGACCTGGAGGCCGTCCGCGCCAAGGTCGACATCCCGGTCCTGCGCAAGGACTTCATCGTCACGTCGTACCAGCTCTGGGAGGCCCGTGCCTACGGCGCCGATCTGGCCCTGCTGATCGTCGCCGCCCTGGACCAGGAGGCCCTGGTCTCGCTGATCGAGCGCGCCGAGTCCATCGGCCTGACGCCGCTGGTCGAGGTGCACGACGAGGACGAGGCGGAGCGCGCCGTGGCCGCCGGGGCGAAGGTCGTCGGCGTCAACGCCCGCAACCTCAAGGACCTGAAGGTCGACCGCTCCACCTTCGATCGGGTCGCCCCCGAGATCCCCAACCACATCGTCAAGGTCGCCGAGTCCGGCGTCCGCGGCCCGCACGACCTGATCGCCTACGCCAACGCGGGCGCCGACGCGGTGCTCGTGGGCGAGTCCCTGGTCACCGGCCGTGACCCGCGCGCCGCCGTCGCCGACCTGGTGGCCGCCGGCGCCCACCCCGCCCTCCGGCACGGACGGGGCTGACCTGGCCGTGTCCGCCGTCCGCCCCGCGTCCCGCCCCCGGCAGGGCCTGCGCCCCACCGCCGCGTCGGCCCGGGTCCCGCACGCCCCGCTGGCGCGCGGCTGCCGGCCCCGCGGCTGCCGGGCCCCCGCCCGCCGCGTGCACGGCCGACGGGTGCGGTACGTGATCGGTGACGAACCCGGACAGGTCAACGGCATGCGATGGCGCACGGGGTCCGCGCCCAGCTGACCCCGGCCGACGTACCGAACCACTTCAGTCCCGTACGTATGCCCGCACCGCCCGCTCCTCCTGGCCGGGTGGCGCTCCGCTCATGGCGCAAACGGTCAAATCACCCATTGCGATGTCGAGGAGCAATGTCGGATGTCATCTGACTTCTTCATTCCGGACCCCGAGGGTCTGATCCCCAGCGCCGAGGGCTACTTCGGCGCGTTCGGCGGCAAGTTCATCCCGGAGGCGCTGGTCGCCGCCGTGGACGAGGTCGCCGTCGAGTACGACAAGGCCAAGGCGGACCCGGCGTTCGCCGCCGAGCTCAACGACCTCATGGTCAACTACACCGGCCGGCCCAGCGCGCTGACCGAGGTGCCGCGCTTCGCGGAGCACGCGGGCGGCGCCCGGGTCTTCCTCAAGCGCGAGGACCTCAACCACACCGGCTCGCACAAGATCAACAACGTGCTGGGCCAGGCGCTGCTCACCCGGCGGATGGGCAAGACCCGGGTCATCGCCGAGACCGGAGCGGGCCAGCACGGCGTCGCCACCGCGACCGCCTGCGCGCTCTTCGGCCTGGACTGCACCATCTACATGGGCGAGATCGACACCGAGCGGCAGGCGCTGAACGTGGCGCGGATGCGGATCCTCGGCGCCGAGGTCATCGCCGTGAAGTCCGGCTCCCGGACCCTGAAGGACGCCATCAACGAGGCGTTCCGCGACTGGGTCGCCAACGTGGACAGCACGCACTACCTCTTCGGTACGGTCGCCGGACCGCACCCCTTCCCGGCCATGGTGCGCGACTTCCACCGGGTCATCGGCGTCGAGGCCCGCCGCCAGATCCTGGAGCGGGCGGGCCGGCTCCCGGACGCCGCCGTCGCCTGCGTCGGCGGCGGCTCCAACGCCATCGGCCTCTTCCACGCCTTCATCCCGGACGAGCGGGTCCGGCTGATCGGCTGCGAGCCCGCCGGACACGGCGTGGAGACCGGCGAGCACGCGGCGACCCTGACCGCGGGCGAGCCCGGCATCCTGCACGGCTCGCGCAGCTACGTCCTCCAGGACGACGAGGGCCAGATCACCGAGCCGTACTCCATCTCGGCCGGTCTCGACTACCCGGGCATCGGCCCGGAGCACTCGTACCTCAAGGACATCGGCCGCGGCGAGTACCGCGCGGTCACCGACGAGGCCGCCATGCAGGCGCTCCGCCTCCTCTCCCGCACCGAGGGGATCATCCCGGCCATCGAGAGCGCGCACGCGCTGGCCGGGGCCCTGGAGGTCGGCAAGGAGCTCGGCAAGGACGGGCTGATGGTGGTCAACCTGTCCGGCCGCGGCGACAAGGACATGGACACCGCGGCCCGCTACTTCGGGCTGTACGACGGGGCGGAGGACGGCAAGTGAGCGGCAACGTGGAGCTGTTGGAAACCACCCTGGCACGGGCGAAGGAGGAGGGCCGGGCCGCGCTCGTCGCCTACCTCCCGGCCGGGTTCCCGACCGTCGACGGCGGGATCGCGGCCGTGAAGGCGGCCGTCGAGGGCGGCGCCGACGTCATCGAGGTGGGCCTGCCGCACAGCGACCCGGTGCTCGACGGACCGGTCATCCAGACCGCCGACGACATCGCCCTGCGCGGCGGTGTGAAGATCGCCGACGTGCTGCGCACGGTCCGCGAGGCGCACCGCGCGACCGGCGTCCCGATCCTCGTCATGACGTACTGGAACCCGATCGACCGGTACGGCGTCGAGCGTTTCACCGCCGAGCTCGCCGAGGCGGGCGGCGCCGGGTGCATCCTGCCCGACCTGCCCGTCCAGGAGTCCGCCCTGTGGCGGGAGCACGCCGGCAAGCACGGTCTCGCGACCGTCTTCGTCGTCGCGCCGAGCAGCAGGGACGAGCGCCTCGCCACCATCACCGCGGCCGGTTCCGGCTTCGTCTACGCGGCCTCGCTGATGGGCGTCACCGGCACCCGCGAGTCGGTCGGCGACCAGGCCCAGGACCTGGTCCGGCGCACCCGCGCCACCACGGACCTGCCGGTCTGCGTCGGCCTGGGCGTGTCGAACGCCCGGCAGGCCGCCGAGGTCGCGGGCTTCGCCGACGGGGTGATCGTCGGCTCCGCCTTTGTCAAGGCGATGCTGGACGCTCCCGACGAGGCGGCCGGTCTGGCCGCCGTCCGCTCCCTCGCGGGCGACCTCGCCGAGGGTGTTCGAAAGCGCTGATCGGAGTATCACCCGAACGGGTGGACCTGGACCGGGGAGGCGCGCGTGTGCCTCCCCGGTTCGTTGCTGCGGTTGTGAGCGAGAAGAACGAACAGGGAAAAAGGGCCGCGCGCGAACGGCTCGCACAGCAGCGTGAACGCCAGCGGGCGAGCGAGCGCCGCAGGCGCACGCTGATCGTCTCCAGCGCCGTGGTGGGTGTGCTGGCGCTGGCCGCCGTCGTCGGCGTGATCGCCGCGAACAGCGGCGGCAAGAACAGCAAGGGCGAGGCGGCGGGTCCCGCGGTCGCCCCGTCCGGCGCGACCGGGAAGGACAGCCTGGCCATCCCGGTCGGCGCGGACGACGCCCCGTCCACGCTCACGATCTGGGAGGACTTCCGCTGCCCGGTCTGCGCCCAGTTCGAGAACGCGTTCCGCGACTCCGTCCACGAGATGGAGAGGACCGGGCAGCTCAGGGTCGAGTACCACCTCGCCACGATCATCGACGGCAATCTCGGCGGCAGCGGCTCGCTGCGCGCGGCCAACGCCGCGGCCTGCGCCCAGGACGCCGGAAAGTTCTCCGCGTACCACGACGTGCTCTACAGCAATCAGCCGCAGGAGACCGACGACGCCTTCGGTGACAACGCCAAGCTGATCAGCCTCTCGGGGAAGGTCCCCGGTCTCGACACCGCCACGTTCCGCGGCTGCGTGGAGGACGGCAGGCACGACACCTGGGTCAAGAAGTCGAATACGGCGTTCCAGAACGGCGGATTCCAGGGCACGCCGACCGCGCTGCTCAACGGGGAGGCGATCTTCCCGAAGAAGGGCAATGAGCCGATCACCGTGGCGAATCTGAAGAAGTGGGTGGCGGAGGCCAACAAGGGCAAGAAACCGGGCACGGTCACTCCTGCCCCGTCGGGTTCCTGACCGGCCACCGGGCGGTGCCCGGAAGGGAATTCGCGGCCCGGCCCGTTACCCATACGTTGCCGGGTGGGTTGCCTCAGCCCCCACCCGGCAAGGTAGCGTCGACTCTGCCATGGAACTTGCCTACATTCCCAGCCCGTCGACCGGCGTGATCAATCTCGGCCCGATCCCGCTCCGCGGCTACGCGTTCTGCATCATCATCGGTGTCTTCGTCGCTGTCTGGTTCGGCAACAAGCGCTGGGTCGCCCGGGGCGGCAGATCCGGTACCGTCGCCGACATCGCCGTCTGGGCGGTGCCCTTCGGCCTCGTCGGCGGCCGTCTCTACCATGTCATCACCGACTACCAGCTGTACTTCAGCGAAGGACAGAACTGGGTCGACGCCTTCAAGATCTGGCAGGGCGGCCTCGGCATCTGGGGCGCGATCGCGCTCGGTGCCGTCGGTGCCTGGATCGGCTGCCGCCGCCGGGGCATCCCGCTGCCCGCCTGGGCCGACGCGCTGGCCCCCGGGATCGCCCTGGCCCAGGCCTGCGGCCGCTGGGGGAACTGGTTCAACCAGGAGCTGTACGGCAAGCCGACCGATCTGCCATGGGCACTGAAGATCAGCGATGGCCCCAACCGGGTCGCCGGCACGTACCACCCGACGTTCCTGTACGAGTCGCTGTGGTGCATCGGTGTCGCCCTGCTGGTGATCTGGGCGGACCGTCGCTTCAAGCTCGGACACGGCCGGGCCTTCGCCCTGTACGTCGCGGCGTACTGCGCGGGCCGGGGCTGGATCGAGTACATGCGGGTCGACGAGGCCCACCACATCCTGGGCCTGCGCCTGAACGTGTGGACCGCACTGATCGTGTTCGTGCTCGCCGTGGCGTACATCGTGATCTCGGCGAAGGTACGGCCGGGGCGCGAGGAGATCGTGGAGCCCGGCGCGGCGGAGGAAGCTGCCGCCGAGGCCGCCGGTGACACCCCGAAGGACGCGGACGCAGAGAAGGACGCGGACGCCGAGAAGGGTGACGCGGACGCCGAGAAGGACGCGGAGAAGGCCACCGGGTCCGACGCGGGCGACGACGCCGGGGACAAGGCGCCGGACGCTCCCGAGGACGGGTCCGGAGCGCCGGAGAAGCTGAAGAAGAAGGACACCGCGGACGCGGCCAAGAACGGCTGAGCCGCAGCGAACCCTGCGTGGGGCCCAGGACCGGCCGGTCCTGGGC
>NZ_JBHJQP010000223.1:0-11382 GCF_042262625.1 Streptomyces sp. NPDC056347
GCGACCCAACATCCCAGGACGAAACACAATCCACGGGATGAAACACCGGGAGAAAACGACCTCTGAGGACGACCAACCCGATCGAGTCGACCTTTGCGACCGTCCGGCTGCGGACCGAGGTCACCAAAGGGGCCGGCTCACGAGCGGCCGCACTTGCAATGGTGTTCAAGTTCGTGGAGCCCGCCCAGACCCGCTGGCGAGCCGTGAACGCGCCCCACCTCGTCGCCCTCGTCCGAGCCGGAGCCCACTTCGAACGCGGCTACCTCGTGGACTCGTGGAACGGTCGCAGACGACCGCAGCATGAATCACGAACAGGGTGGTGGACCTGCCTCAAAGTTCGAGATCATCCGATCATGTCGGATGACACGCCAGGACAGGACCTCCCAGCCGGCTTCGGGTTCCGGCCGTATTGGGGCGACGAGGACCACGGCCCCATGGCCGCGGTGCGGCTGGAATGTGTCGAACGGGACAGGGTCGACGCCCGTTCAGTTGTGGAAGGGCTCCCGACAGCCGCCGATATCGCCGAAGCCTCTGCCAAGCTGGACGAGCCGTCCAAGAACCAGGTTCTGGTGGTGCGCGACGGGAGCGTCGTCGGCTACTCGACGATCCGGTGGTGGCAGGAGCGGGACGATACGTGGCTGTACCTGCACCGCGGTTACCTCTTGCCCGAGCATCGCGACCAGGGCATCGGATCAGCCATGCTGCGCTGGGCCGAAGAGCGGATCCGCCGGCTCGTCGAAGAACATGGCACGGCGCGGACTGCAGTGATCGGTGCCAACGCCATGCTCTCCGAGCAGGACGCCACGGCGCTTCTGCTCGCAGCCGGCTACCGACGTGTCTTCAGTCTGGTCGAGCTGGAGCTGGGCGATCTGCGGCAGTTGCCCGAGCCGGGCAGCGAACTCCCTGCCGGGATACGGACGGGGCCGATCGGGACCAGCCACTACCGCGCGGCCTGGAGGACGGTCGTCGATTCGTATGCGGACGCCGGTTTCACTCAGAAATGGTCCTTCCAGGACTTTGTCGACACCGCCAACCCGGCATGCTGGAGGGCTGCCTGGAACGGGCAGGACATGCTCGGCGTGGCCCTCTGCTCCATCCGCGGCCACGACCACACTGTGGGCGAGGTCGAAGAGCTGAGTGTCCGAACGGACCAGCGACGCCTCGGAATCGGCCGGATCCTGCTGCTGGACGGGCTGCGAAGCCTTCGCGAGCAGGGTGCAACGACTGCCAGGTTGTACACGGGCACGGCAAATTTGCACCGATCCTACGATCTTTACGAGAGCGTGGGGTTCCGGAGACAGAACGAGTATGTCCGCTACCGCAAGCCGCTCGCTTGATCGACCGGTCATGGGACTGTCCAGTCGGTCCACAGAATGTGACAATGCCTCGACGGGGAAGGCCCCAGGCATCAGCCCACTGGTGGAGGAGATGCCGACGATTGCTCCCCGGCGCTCGCCCAGGCGGAACAGACGCTGCGCGACAAGGGCGCCGACCAGCTGTCCTTGTGGGAACCGGCCCGTGCCATCGGGGTCAGCCCCACACGCACGCAGCCGCCGCTTCAAGGCGAAGCAGGACTTGCTGGACGCCCTGGCGCAGTCCGGTTTCGAGTGACTGGCCGATGCCGTCGCCGCTTCTCAGGAGGGGGCGAGGTGGCGTTCGCTCAACGCCTCGACGCCGCGGCGCGCGCCCATGTGCGTTTCGCGGTGGACAACGCCGCGCTGCTGGAGCTGATGTTCTCGGCCAAGCGCAGCCCGTAAGCCTCGCCGGTACTGACCGCGGCGGCCCACCACTGGCGGGGCTCTTCCCGGAACCGATCGCGGTCGGCCGGCGCGGCGGCGAGGTACGCAACCGGCCGCTGGAACGTATCGGCCTTCCGGTCTTCGCCGCGCGCACGGGTACGTCGGCTCGTTCATCAGCGGGATTCTGCCGCACGGAATGACAGAGCACGGGCGCGACGACGTGACGGCGTCCATCCCGTGACGGGATGCGGCCGGCTTTCGGTAGGGACGGGCGGGCCACCGGGCGCGGGGAAGAGGAAGCGGGCGTACGAGGAGAGTACCGACCGGGACACCGCCGGCGACGCCGACGGTTCGCGCAAGTCGGAGCAGGTGTATCCATGCCGGCTCGGCGAGGGCAGCGGCCGGTGCGGGTGGCGAAGAAGCATCCCATCCGCAGGCTGGTCGGCTACGAAGAACAAGCGACACGGCACATGTTGCCCAAGGCCGGACCATCCCCGGGGGCGGTCCGGCCCCGCATCAGCGACAACACAAGGACCGGCATGCGATGGACGCCCCGCCCCCAGACGGCCGCATCAGGCCGCCTATTCGCCTTCTCCCCACAGCCGGAGCCCCAGAGGTGAACCGACCCGTCCCCTTCAGCACCGGCCGCTCCTGCGACCCTGTCCGCCACGACCTCGACGACGTCATGCAGAAGGTCGCCCACGGAGACAAACAGGCGTTCTCCACCCTCTACGACGCCCTCGCGCCCATGGTGTCCGGGATCGTGGTCAAAGTCGTACGCGACCGGGCGCAGTCCGAGGAGGTCGCCCAGGAGGTCATGATCGACCTGTGGAGGCAGGCCGCCCGTTACCGTCCCGACGCCGGCTCCGTGACGACCTGGGCCGCCACCATCGCCCACCGGCGTGCGGTGGACCGGGTCCGCTCCGCCCAGGCCGCCACCGACCGTGAGCACGCCCAGGCCGCCCGCGAGCACACCACCGCCTTCGACGAGGTCGCCGAGCAGGTCGAGACCCGACTGGAATCGGAGCAGGTCCGCCGCTGCCTACAGGGTCTGACCGAACTGCAGCACCAAGCGGTGACCTTGGCCTATTACCGGGGGCTGACCTACCGTGAAGTCGCCGAAGCCCTGCGCGCTCCTCTTCCCACCATCAAGACACGCATGCGCGACGGGCTCATCCGGCTCCGCGACTGCATGGGGGTGACCACATGAAACACCACGCCACCGACGCCCACACCCTCGCCGCCGCCTACGCCCTCGGAGCCCTCGACGACGGCGAACGGCGAGCCTTCGACGCCCATCTCCAAGCCTGCGAGGCATGCAGGCAGGAAGCGGCCGAGTTCGAGGCCACCGCGGCCCGCCTGGCCGCGGCCGTCTCCCAGCCGCCGCCCGCGGCGGCCAAGGCGCAGGTCATGGAAGCCATCGACGGGGTGCGTCAACTGCCCCCGCGCGTGCCCGCCCCCGCGGCCGTGCCCGCGCTCGGTGACATGCTGCGCCGCCGGGCCGTACCCCTGGCCCTGGCCGCCAGCGTCGTCGCCGCCGCACTCGGTGGCGTTGCCGTATGGCAGGCGCAGAACGGGCAGGGCCTCAAGCAGCAGGCCCGACGGGCCCAGCAGCAACTCGACACGGTCAGCGCCGTCCTGGCCGCCCCCGATGCCCGCACCGTCCACGCCAAGGCGGCCAACGGAGCCCTGACCACCGTGGTCTCCTCCGACCGGCAGAACAGAGCCGTCTTCACCGTCGCCGGCCTCCCCGCACCCGGAGCGGGCAGAACCTACCAGCTGTGGCTCGACCATGACGGCACCATGCGCCCCGCCGGACTCATCGACCACGACGGCACCGTCGTCCTCAGCGGCAACCCCGCCGACGCCGGTGCCGTGGGCCTCACCCTCGAACCCGTCGGAGGCTCCCCCCGGCCCACCACCGATCCTCTGCTCCTGATGGCCTTGCCGGCCTGATCAGGGCATACCACCGCAACCGTCGGCGACGTGCCGGCACCGACATACCGAATCGAGATCCCCCATGTCCCACACCCCGAAGATCGGGGACACCATCGGTGACTTCCGCCTGCCCGGCGGACACCTGGACGGCGAAACCTTCCAGCGGCGCGAGTACACCCTGCGCGAACAACGCGGAAAGCCCCTGGTCCTCGCCTTCTACCCCGGTGACGACACCCCGGTGTGCACCGCACAGCTGTGCTCCTACTCCGACGGCCTGGCCGACCTCCAGTCCACCGGGGCCACCGTGTGGGGCATCAGCCCCCAGGGACTCGACAGCCACGAGCGGTTCGCCCGGAACCGGAGCCTGCGCATGCCCCTGCTGTCCGACCAGGGACGCACGGTGGCGAAAGCCTTCGGGATCACGGCGCCCCTCATCGGGCTGCGCCGGGCCGTCTTCATCATCACCGCAACCGGCCGCCTGCACTGGAAACGCGTCACGGCGCTGGGCGCCACCTACCCGCCCGCCACCACCCTGACCGCACAACTCGCCGAGCTCCCCGCCTGAACGCACGTACGACTCCTGCGACGAGCCGTCGCACCGTCACGAATCTCCTCCAATCCGGCCGCCGGGCCGCTGCGAATCACGAGCGAGACGCAGCAGCCTGGCGGCGTACCGGAACGGTGGGAGCGGTTGTGACGGAAGAGCGGAAAGCGGCCGTCGTGGGAGGCGGAGTGGCGGGACTGACCGCCGCCTACATCCTGGCGTCCTCGTACGAGGTCACTCTGTACGAGGCGGACGACCGGCTCGGCGGTCACGCCCACACCCGCGAACTGCCGGAACCCGGAGGGGGCACGGTCGCCGTGGACTCGGGGTTCATCGTCCACAACGAGCGCACCTACCCCACTCTGCTCCGGCTCTTCCGCGAACTGGACATCGGCACGCAGGACGCCGAGATGAGCATGTCGGTCCGCTGCGACGGCTGCGATCTGGAGTACGCGGGGGCTCGCGGCCCGGCCGCCCTGTTCGCCTCCCGGGCCGCCCGGCACGCCCGCCATCTACGGCTGCTGGCGGAGGTACCGGTCTTCCACCGCGGCGCCCGCCGCCTCCTCGCCCGCGGAGCCCACTGCGGCGTCACTTTCGGGGACTTCCTGCGCAAGGGCGGATTCTCCCCCTACTTCGTCAGCCACTTCGCCCTGCCGCTGGTCGCCGCCGTATGGTCCTGCCCCGCGAAGACGGCCCTCTCCTACCCGGCCGCCCACCTGTTCACCTTCCTGCACCACCACGGCCTGCTGTCCGTCACGGGCTCCCCGCGGTGGAGGACCGTCACCGGAGGCTCCGCCGCGTACGTCACCGCCGCCGCGAAGCGCATCCAGCGCATCCGCACCTCAAGCCCGGTCGGCACCGTCCGGCGCACCGGCAGAGGCGCGCTGATCACCACCGGGGACGGCACCACCGACGCCTTCGACGCCGTGGTCATCGCCACCCACCCCGACCAGGCGCTGCGCATGCTCGCGGACCCGACCGAGGAGGAACAGCTGCTTCTGGGCTCGATCACGTACTCGCGCAACCCCACCGTGCTGCACACCGACACCCGGGTCCTGCCGCGCTCGCCCCGCGCCCGCGCCTCCTGGAACTACCGGATGACGAGCTGCGACCCCTCGGCGGAGCCCGTCCGCGTCAGCTACGACATGCGGCGGCTCCAGCACCTGCCCGAGGGCGCCGACTACGTCGTCACCCTGGGCGGCGAGGACGGCATCGCCGCTGACCGCGTGGTGGAGCGGATGGTCTACGAGCACCCGGTGTACACGGCCGCCTCCGTCGCCGCGCAGAAACGGCTGCCGCGCCTGGTCGACGGGGTGACCGCCTACGCCGGGGCCTGGCACGGCTGGGGGTTCCACGAGGACGGCTGCCGCTCCGGCGTTCGGGCCGCCCGGTCCCTGGGGGTGCGCTGGTGACCGGGGCCGCGCAACCCGCCGCACCTGCGGCGACATCGGCGTCCCCCACGGCGCTCTACGCATGCGTGATCGCGCATGCCCGCACCACCCCGCTGCGCCACTCCTTCCGGCACCGCACCTACCTGTGGTGCGTGGACCTGGACCGGTTGCCGGTGCTGCCCCGGCCGGTGCGCCCGCTCGCCCGGTTCGACGCCCGCGACCACTTCGGCGGCGGCACGGATTCCATCCGCGCCGGACTCGACGCCTACCTCGCCGCCCGCGGCATCGACCTGGACGGCGGGCGTGTCACGATGCTGGCGCACGCCCGGGTGCTCGGCTTCGTCTTCAACCCGCTCACCGTGTACTGGTGCCACGACCGCTCCGGCGCCCCCGTCTGCGTCGTGGCCGAGGTCCACAACACCTACGGGCAGCACCACTGCTACCTGCTGCGCACCGACGGCACCGGTGAGGCGGAGACCGACAAGACGTTCTACGTCTCGCCGTTCTTCGCCGTCGAGGGCCGCTACCGGATGCGACTTCCGCTGCCCGGCGACCGGCTGCGGCTCGCCGTCCACCTCGAGAACGAGGACGGCCGGGCGTTCACCGCCGTCGTCCGGGGCCGCCGACGCCCCGCCACCGTCCCCGCCCTGCTGTCCGCCGTCGCCCGCAGCCCCTGGTCGACCGCCGCCGTCTGGGCCGGTATCCGCCGCCACGGCATCCACCTGCTGCTGCGCGGCCTGCCCGTGCATCCCCGTCCCCGGACCGCCCCGCAGGAAGGCACGCCGTCGTGACCCAGCCCGCCCCCACGTCCCGCGGCCGCACCCGGCCGTCCGGCCGCCCCGCCGGGATCCCTCCGCAAACCGATTCCCCGCAGCGGACCCACCCCCCTCACACCACCGGCCCCACCGCGCCCTTCGCACGCCGTACCGAGGTGGACACGGAGCGCTGGCCGGACCTGGCCCTGCTGCCGGCGGCCGGAACCGCCCGGACCGCCCTGGCCGGACACCTGGTCGGCCGCGCCCTGGACCGCCTCGGTCTCACGGCGTCCGCCGCCAAAACCCCCGGCCCGCGGCTGACCCTCCACGACCCGGACGCCTTCCACCGGCGCATCGGCCACCACGGCCTGATCGGCTTCGGCGAGTCTTATATGGCCGGTGAATGGGACAGCGACGACCTGGCAGGCGTGCTGACCGTCCTCGCACGCCACGTCGACGAACTGGTCCCCGCCGCCCTGCGGTGGCTGCGCGGCCTGTGGGTGTCCGCCCGCCCGGCCGCGGACCGCAACACCCGCGCCGGGGCCCGCGACAACATCCAGCACCACTACGACCTGTCGAACGACCTGTTCTCCGCCTTCCTCGACCCCACCCTCTCCTACTCCTCCGCGGTCTTCACCGGCTTACCCGCCGACTTCTCCTCCCTCGCCGACGCCCAGCACCGCAAGATCGACCGACTCCTGGACCTCGCCCGGGTCGGCGACGGCACCCGGCTGCTGGAGATCGGTACGGGCTGGGGGGGAACTCGCCCTGCGAGCCGCCGCCCGCGGCGCCCACGTCACCACCCTGACCCTCTCCGCCGAACAGGCCGGCCTCGCCCGCGCGCGCATCGCCGCAGCCGGTCTGTCCGACCGGGTGGACGTCCAGCTGCGCGACTACCGCGACATCCAGGGCCGCCACGACGCCGTGATCAGCGTCGAGATGATCGAGGCGGTCGGCGCCGAGTTCTGGCCGTCCTACTTCACCGCGCTGCGCCGCGCCCTGGCCCCCGGCGGCAGGATCGCCCTGCAGTCCATCACCATGGGCCACCGGCAGATGCTGCACACCGCCGCCACCCACACCTGGATCAGCAAGTACATCTTCCCCGGCGGTCTGATCCCCTCCCGTCGGGCCATCGCCCGGCACTCCGCCGCCGCCGGGCTGACGACCGCCGCCGACCACGGCTACGGCGAGCACTACGCGGAGACCCTCCGCCTGTGGCGGGAAAAGTTCACCGCCGCCCGGCCCACCGTCACGGCCCTTGGCTTCGACACCGTCTTCCAGCGCATGTGGGAGTTCTACCTCGCCTACTCGGAAGCCGGATTCCGCTCCGGCTACCTCGACGTGCGCCAGCTGCTCCTCACCGAAGGGACCCACCGATGAAGCCCGCCGCCGACCTACTCGCCCAGCTCCTCGGCCACTTCCTCCCCGGCCCCCTCCCTGTACGGGTCCGCGCCTGGGACGGCAGCCAGACCGGACCCGCCCATGCCCCCCTCGTCACACTCCGCTCACCCGCCGCCCTGCGCCGCGTGCTCTGGCAGCCGGGTGAACTCGGCCTCGCCGAGGCATACGTCACCGGCGACCTCGACGTCGACGGTGACCTCGCCGACGCCCTGTCACGGGCCGGCTGGACCGTCCGTGCCCGGCCCGCCGCCCGCCTCCGGCCCATGGACGTGGCGGCGGCAGCCGCGCTCGCCGTACGCCTCGGCGCCGCCGGTCCGCCCCCGCCCCGTCCCCACGGGCGGGCCCGCCTCACCGGCGGCCTGCACAGTGCCTCCCGGGACGGGGCGGCGATCAGCCATCACTACGACCTGTCCAACGACTTCTACGCGCTGCTGCTGGACGAGTCGATGGCGTACTCCTGCGCCTACTGGACCCGGCCCGCCGGTCCCGCGTACACGCTCGCCGACGCCCAGCGGGACAAACTCGAACTGATCTGCCGCAAACTCGGGCTGCGCGCCGGGGACCGGCTGCTCGACGTCGGCTGCGGCTGGGGCTCCCTCACCGTTCACGCGGCCCGGGAGCACGAGGCCCGCGTCACCGCCGTCACCCTCTCCCGGGCCCAGCACGAATTCGTCACCGAGCGGGCCGCACGCGAGGGGGTCGCCGACCTGGTGGACGTCCGGCTGCGGCACTGGCGGCACGTCGACGGCGGCGGCTATGACGCGGCCGCCGCCGTCGAGATGGGCGAGCACGTCGGCGACGCCGAGTACCCCGCCTTCGCCACGAAGCTGCACGACGCGCTGCGCCCCGAAGGCCGGCTGCTGATCCAGCAGATGTCCCGCGGCGCCCATGCACCCGGCGGAGGGGCCTTCATCGAGACGTACATCGCCCCCGACATGCACATGCGTCCCGTCGGCCGGACCGTGGACCTGCTGGAGACCGCCGGCCTGGAGGTGCGCTCGACCGAATCCCTCCGGGAGCACTACACGGCCACCATCGACGCCTGGCGCGCCACCCTCGAGGACCGGTGGGACGAGATCCGGGCACTTGTCGGGGAGATCATCGGCCGGGTGTGGCGCCTCTATCTGGCCGGAGCCTCGCTCGCCTTCACCGAACGCCGCATGGGCGTCGACCAGATCCTCGCCGTGCGCCCCACCCGTGAGGGGGCCTCCGCCATGCCGACGACCCCCGCCACCTGGTACACCGCCCAGAGCCCGGCATGACCGGCACCGACTGGGGCGCCCTCGCCGTCAACCTCGCCGCCTGCGCGGCCACGGCGGGGGCAGTGCTCCTCGCCACCTTCGCCGTCGCCGTCCGCCGCGGCCTGCACCGCCTCGTCGACATCGCCTGGGGCCTCGCCTTCAGCGCCGTCGCCGTCGTCACCTGGCTCCTCTCCGACGGACACGGCGACGACGGCCGGCGCCTGCTCGTCGCCGCAGCCACCACCGTCTGGGGGCTGCGGCTCTCCGCGCACATCGCACGGCGCTCCCGCGGCCATGGCGAGGACCCGCGCTACACCGCCCTCCTGGACAAGGCCCCCGGCAACCGGACCCGCTACGCGCTGCGCACCGTCTACCTCGCCCAGGCCGCGCTCGTCTGGATCATCTCCCTCCCGGTCCAGGCCGCCTCCTACAGCACCCGGCCCCTGGACCTGCCGGCCTTCTGCGGGATCGCGGTCTGGGCCCTCGGGCTCGGCTTCGAGGCCGTCGGCGACCACCAACTGGCGCGTTTCAAGAAGGACCCCGCCAACCGGGGACGGATCATGGACCGGGGCCTGTGGGCCTGGACCCGGCACCCCAACTACTTCGGGGACAGCCTCGTCTGGTGGGGCCTGTACCTGCTCGCCTGCACCGCCTGGCAGCCGGCCCTCGCCGTCCTGCTCTCCCCGGTCCTGATGACTCTGCTGCTGACCGTCGGCAGCGGCAAACGCCTTCTGGAGAAGCACATGTCCCACCGCCCCGGCTACGCCGATTACGCCACTCGCACCAGCGGCTTCCTGCCGTTGCCCCCGAAGAGGCCCGACGCTGCCAGACCGACGGGCACCAAGTGAGCCAGCACGCCTTCGACAGCGGGACGGACACCGGGCTCACCTGCGACGACACGCCCTTGCGGTTCTCCGGAGTGCGGTTCGGACGCATCCCTTCGTCTACGCTCCTGCCTGGCGGAGGGCTTGCCGGACCGACCAGGCGACGGAGACGAGTGGGACGGCCACCACCGCGCCCAGGACGCCGGCCGCGATGGCGCCGCCGATCACCGAGAGCGCTACCACGACCGGGTGCAGCTGGACGGCCCAGCTCATGACGAGGGGGTGCAGGAGGTGGCCTTCGATCTGGCCGACGATGACGATGAGCGCGATGACGACCGCCGCCACGACGGGGCCCTTCGCGGCCAGTGCGACCACGGCGGCGACGGCGAGTGCGATCGGTGAGCCGATCAGGGGGACGAAGGCGGCGAAGAACTCCAGCAGGGCCAGGGGGAGTGCCAGGGGCACCCCGAGGGCGAACAGGGCCAGTCCCACGAGTACGGCGTTGGTCGCCGCCACGACGATGATGCCGTGCGTGTACCCGGTGAAGGTCTGCCAGGCGGCCCGTCCCGCGGTCGACACCCTGTCCCGGGCCGTTTCCGGGAGCTGGGCGCAGAACCACTGCCACTGCCGGTCGCCCGAGTGGATGAAGAAGACCGAGCAGAACACGGCGAGGACCATCACCGTCACCACCTCCACCAGCCGCCCCAGACCGCTGACGGCGGTGCTGAACACGGTGGAGCGATGGCCGGACAGGAACTGTCCGATCCGGGACTGGAGATGGTCGAGCGTTCCCCGGGCGAGTTGGAACGGCGGCCTCTCCAGCCACTGCTCGATCCTGCTGAGCCCGTCACTGAACTCCTTCTCCAGCCTGCCCTGCTCTCCGGCGACCGCCTCGCCGACCAGGCTCAGGACGCCGAGGACGAGGACGATGCTGCCGATCAGGGCCACGGCGACGGCCAGCGGGCGCGGCATCCGGCGGGCCAGCAGGTTCGCGACCGGCTCCAGGACCGCGGTGACGACCAGGCCGAGGAAGACGGCCGCCGCGATTTCGTGGAACCGCCCCAGCACCGCGAACGCCGCGTAGACGGCCGCTCCCACGACGAGGATCCGCCAGGCGTACGCGGCGGCGGTCCGCAGCGCGGAATTCACCCGGAGCTCGTGGCGCGGCCCTGCCCGCATCTCCCGGGCCCGTCCGCTCCGGGGGCCCGTCGGGCCCGTGCCGCGCGACAGCATCTGACGCGACGCGGCACGGATCCGGCGGCGACGCCCTTCGGACGGGGCGGCGGGACCCGTGTCGTCGGGCCGGGGGCGTGATGGCCTGGGCATTCCCCGCAGGTACCAGAAAGGGGGCCGGCCGGTCCGGCGGCGCGCGGCGACATGCACGGGACGTCACCCCGCAGGCGGAGCAGGGCAGGGGGTGACCGGTTCCGCAGCAGAAGGATCCATACACGTGACTGACGGTGCATCGAAGGCCACCGGGCTCTCAGAGGTCGTTTTCTCCCGGTGTTTCATCCCGTGGATTGTGTTTCGTCCTGGGATGTTGGGTCGT
>NZ_JBHJQP010000224.1:0-11162 GCF_042262625.1 Streptomyces sp. NPDC056347
GTGCCGTCCCGGCTGTCGGTGACCACCAGGCGCACCGCCCGCGCACCGCTCGCCTCCGCGGCGACGGGCCGCGCGGGCACGGTGCCGGTCAGTACGCCGGTGGCCGCCGCTCGCGGGGCCGGGGCGCGAGCACCGGCCCGGGACGGCCGATGGTCCGGCCCGCCGCTCTCCCCGGCCCGGGGCGTCGGGTCAGGGAGTGGCGGACGGCACCGGCGCGGGGTCGGGCTCGGGTGCCAGACGGTCCAGGAAGCCCGTCACGGTCGTCACCGGCCCCTCCCATCCCAGCCGGTGACCGAGCCGCGTCATCTGGGGCAGTTCGAGGGTCCGGCCGGTCATGCCGGCGACATGGGCCAGCCAGCGGGTCACCGGGCCGTCCCAGGAGATCCCGCCGTTCTCCATCACGATCACGCGGTCGAAGTGCTCCACGCAGAAGTCCATGTCATGGGTGACGGCGAGGACGGTCCGGCCGTCGGCGGCCAGGTCGTCGACCAGGTTCCCCAGCAGGACGACCGAGGCGTGGTCCTGGCCGGTCGTCGGCTCGTCGAGGACGACGACCCGGGTGTCCATGGCCAGGACCGAGGCGAGGGCGACCCGTTTGCGTTCGCCGAGCGACAGATGGTGGGGGTGGGTGTCGCGCGACTCCCACAGACCCGTCCTCCGCAGGGCGGAGTCGACCAGCTCCTTGCGGCGGGCGGGCGGGAAGCGGAGGTTGCGCGGCCCGAAGCCCACCTCCTTGTCGACACTCGACGCGTGGAGCTGGTCGTCCGGGTTCTGGAAGACGAATCCCACGGTGCGGGCGAGTTCGGCGATGCCGAGTCCGTCGGTCGGCCGCCCGTCGATCTCGATGGTTCCGGAGGCCGGACGTTCGATGCCGACCAGGTGACGGGCGAGGGTGCTCTTGCCCGCGCCGTTGGCGCCGACGATCGCGACCCGTTCACCGGCTTCGACGGAGAAGGACACCCCGTCCAGGGCCGTGTTGCCGTTGGGGTAGCGGAACGTCAGGGAATCGATCCGTATGATCATCGCCGGTCTCCTCGGTCGAGGTGGTCCACCGTCCCGCCGAATCCCGCGGCGGCGTCGTCGAGCGTCACCGGCAGCGGCTTCCGGGCCGGCCAGAGTCCGCGTGTCGCGGCACGGCGCGCGGCCACCGTGTAGCGGAGCGGCGCGACCCCCCACTCCTCCAGCCGTTCGTCCGCCAGTACCTCGCCGGGCGTTCCCTTCGCCACGACCGCTCCATGGTCGAGGACGAGGACGCGGTCGGCCGCGCGGGCCAGACGCTCCATGCGGTGTTCGATCAGCAGGACGGTCACGCCCTGGTCCTTGAGGGTGCCGAGTGCCTCGAAGACCAGTGCGCTCCCGGCCGCGTCCAGCTGCGAGGTCGGTTCGTCGAGGACGATGACGGTGGGCCGCATGACCAGGACCGACCCGATGGCCAGCAACTGCTGCTGCCCGCCCGACAGTTCGTACGGCGACCGGTCGCGCATCCCGGTGAGTCCGAGGTCGTGCAGGACGGCGTCGACCCGGGCCGCCATCTCGTCGCGCGGGACGGCGAGGTTCTCCAGCCCGAAGGCGATTTCCTCGCGCACCGAGAAGCGGGCGCCGGAGATCTGGTTGAACGGATTCTGCATGACCAGTCCGACCTCGCCGACGAGCCCCGACAGTTGGGTATCGGCCAGATCCCTGCCGTTGACGTGGACCACTCCGTCTGCCGTGCCTCCGGTGAGATGAGGGATGGTGCCGCTCACCACACCGGCCAGGGTGCTCTTTCCCGCGCCGCCGCCGCCCACCACCGCGCACAGTTCACGGGGCCGGACCTCGAAGTCGATGTCGGAGAGGGCCGGCCGGGAGCCGGTGGGGTAGGTGAAGGAGAAACCCTTGACTTCGATCAACGCACTACTCCCCATACGTTCATGGTGATTGCGGCCACGGCGCAGAGCATCATGGCGGCCCGGAGGCATCGCTGGACTTTGCTGTCCGGGACCGCGACGAGGCTCGTGGGGTGGCGGGTGGCGCCGAAGCCCCGGGTCTCCATGGCGGCGGCGCGCTCGCCCACGTCGGTGAACGCGCCGAGGATCAGCGGGCCCATCAGCGGTACCAGTGCCCGTGTCCTGCCGCGCAGGCCGTGGACCACCTGGCCGCGCGCCTGCTGGGCATGGAGGATGCGCGTGGCGCGGCGGTTGAGCGCCGGCACGATCTGCAGCGCCGCCGACACGATGTAGATGAGGCTCGGCGACACCTTGCGTTCACTCAGGGCACTCATGAAGGCCCCCGCGTGGGTGGTGAGGAGCAGAAGAAAGAACCCGCTCATCAGTACCAGGATGTGCAGCGCCGTCAGAAGCGCGAAGGACACGCCCTCGCTCTTCAGTTTCAGCGGGCCGAATTGGGCAATCACGTCGTGGGCTCCGGGAAGGAAGAATCCCTGGACCACGAACAGGACCACGGCCACCGGAATCCAGAAAGTGGTGATCATGAGGAGGAAACGGCGTAATACTCCCGCGCCGGTCGCGGCCGGAAGGAGGAAGACGCCGAAGAGCAGCAGGGGCCACCGGTAATCCACCACGGCGAAAGCGCAGACGGTCACGGTGACCGCGAAGGTCAGTTTCGTCAGGGGGTTGAGCCGGTGGATGCCGGAAGCGCCGGTCGCGTGGGCGGTGTCCCGCACGGCGTTCACCCCGCCCTCACCAGGTCGGACCGCGGTGCCAGGATCTGCTGGTCGCGGACGAACGGGAAGCGGTGGAGGAAGCCTGGTGGCAGGCCCTTGAGGATGGCCATCGCGAGTACCACCGTCAGCGCCTTGTCGAGGGGATCGGCCACCAGCCCTTGCAGCGTGGCGGCCTTGAGCATGCCGTTCCCGAATGCCTGGAAGGTCGCGATCAGTGCGGACTGGCCCACCGATCCGCTGGCGTTGCCGAAGACGAAGGCGGTGATGGGGGCGGAGATGACGCCCGCAACCACGCCGATCAGGCCACCGGCGAGCACGGCGGTGGGGAGCCGCCGGAACAGTCCCGCGCGTGCCAGCATGCCCGCGGTGAAACCGATCATGGCCGCCGTCACCGCGTAGGGCAGGGCGCCGGGGGTGATCGTCATGCCCACGATGACGCTGGCGAGCGCCCCGGTCGCGGCCCCGGCAGCCGGCCCCGCGACCACTCCCACCAGCACGGTTCCGATGGAGTCGAGCTGCAGGGGGAGGCCGCTGAAGTAGACGATCTTGCCCATCACGATGTTCACCGTGATGGCCACCGGCAGCAGGGCCACGGTGGTGGGAGGTAGACGGGCCACGGCGCCGGAGACGATCAGCAGGGCGCCGAGCGTGTACCCCACCAGCGCCAGCAGCGCGATCGGGCCACCCACACCGTGCTCGGACGTGGGGCGGACGGCGATGAGCCCGGCGTAGGTCACGAGAACCACGCCGGTGCCCCACCCGATACGCCATCTCTCATTCAGCCATGACGGAGTGGAGCGATTGAAACCAGCCATTATTCGACCTCATTCTCCGGAAGTGAGGTAACTACTGGAAATTCAAGCGCGCATGCTAGCAGGGGCTCTCCAATACCTGTCAATGACGCCTGTGGAATCTCGGATTCTGGTGCATCGCGCGTGGTGGGGGCCGCAACTCGCCCATTTTGTAAGCCTGTTGACAATTGCCGAGTGGCTGGTGTGGGATCGTCCGGGCAGCTGGCCAACAGGTCGCGATGGTTTGTCCGAGTTGGCGTGAAGTAAACCTTCAGTCATTCCTCGGACAGCTCTCAGAATTAAGGGGAACGCAACATGGATGTTTTCCGTTCATTCGGTAATGCATATACGGCCGGTCTCCAGGCGGTCCTCGATGAGGGGAGCGACATCCCCTCCGTCCGCGATCCGCTGTCGAAGGCATCCGACTTCGGCCGCAACGACCGCCCCTACCGCGAGCTCATAGCCCACCGCAGCACGGTCGAGAACCCCACTTCCTGTCTCGCGGTCACCCCGCATCTGCCGGTGAATCTCTCGTACTGTTTCGGGCTTCTCGCCTGGTCGCTCGACGGCCGGAACGACGTGGAGACCCCCGCGTACTACCGCCGGGGCGCCCACGAGTACTCGGACGACCAGCACACCCTCAGCGGAGCCTTCGGCCACCGGCTGGTCACGGCCAACGGCAACCAGCTCGAGGAGGTCGTCGGACGCATCGAGCGCGACCCCGCCCACCGCCGGGCCTTCGCCCTGGTGCTGGAACCACAGGACAACTTCCGGCAGTCGCGGGAGTACCCCTGCGCCGTGGGCGTGCACCTCTTCCTGCGGGACGGGGCCCTCGTCTGGCTGACCGTCATGCGCGCCCAGCAGGCGCTGACCGTCCTGCCCTACGACGCCTTCCTCTTCATGGGCATGCAGCAGTACGCCGCCGGTCTGCTCGGCGTACCCGCCGGCCGGTACATCCACCAGTCCGGCACGTTCCACTTCTACGACAACGAGATCGCGCTCGCCCGGAAGATCGTGGACGACCCGGCGGTCCCGGCCTCCCTGCCGGTCTTCCCCGCCACCCCGGACGGTGCCCGCGAGACGGCGCGGGAACTCGTCGAGTTCGAATCCCGGCTTCGCGAGGCCGTCCGGGCGAAGGACACCGCCACGGTGGACAAGATCGCCGCGACCCCGGCCGCCACCGACTTCGCGGACGTGGCCCGCGCCTGTCTGGCCACCCACGCCTACCGCAAGCTCGGCGACACCACCTCCCTGGTGACCAGCCGGGCGGCCGAGCCCGCCGTGGCCGATCTGATCTCCGCGATCTGATCACCGGAAGGGACAGGGACCTCACGTGATACTGACGGTTCGTCCACCCCTGGAACCGCGATGTCCCGGCTCCGCCGCCCGTCAGGAGCTGGCCGACCGCCTCTCCCGCCGACGCGAACTCTTCGAGCGGGCCGGTGACACCGCCCCTCACCCGGGCCGGGACCCCTACCTCTTTCCGATCATGGCCGCCCTGGTCCCCGTCGCCACCAGCCGCGGCGGGGAGGTCGCCTACCCCGGCGACCCCATGTGCCTCTACGCGGCACTCTCCCTCACCGTCGAACGGTCCGTCGCCCGCCTGACGCGGGGGCTCGCCGACGAGCCGTCGCTGGACGACGTCGCCCCCGACTGGGGCCGCTACCCGGACGCCGCCTACCGCCGCGCCGAGGACGGTCCCCGCTCCGTACTCGTCGCGGACACCTCCACCACCGACGGCCACGTCTTCGACCCGCGCATCTGGGACGACGTGGCCCGCGAGGCGTTCATCACCGAACTCCGGGCGCTGCACCCCAGGGTGCTGCTGCTCAGCTCGGTGTCGGCCGGCCACCGCTACGCGCTGGAGATGGCCGAGCTGGCCAAGGAACACGCGCCGGGCTGCCTGGTGGTGCTCGGCGGCAGGCACGCCGACGAGACCGTCCGCTACCGGCCCGCCACCCGCACGGCCGACCTGTGCTGGAGCAGCACCGTGGAGGTCATCCGCGACGGGCGTGCCCGGCCCGTGGTCGACTTCGTGGTGGCGGGGGACGGCGCCCCCCTCCTCGATCTGCTGTTACGCGCGGCCGGCCTCGTCGTCGCCCCCGGGTCCGGACCCGTCCCCGTCGAGGAGATCCTCGACGCGCTTTCGCTCGTCGCCACCCACGACGGGGCGGCCAAGGGGGTCGGCAGCATCGTCGGCCTCACGCCGGACGAAGCCGTACTCGTCCCCGTACAGGGGGAACGCATCGACTCGGCGGATCTCCCCTCCCCGTACAAGGCCTTCTCCGTACGGGCCCGGTTCGGGATCTTCACCCGGGCGGGCAGTTCCCCCCTGGGCAGCCGGACCGCCCACATGATGACGCTGGACGCCTGCCCCTTCAAATGCACCTTCTGCTCCGAGAGCATCCAGGTGTCGCAGCGGCCCACCCGCTTCGCGGTGTCCGAGACCGAGCACGTCGCCCGGCGCGTCGAGCAGCTGGTCGACTGGGGAACGGAGGCGGCCTTCTTCGACGACCCCGTCTTCTGGGGCGGCAACTGGAAGGCGATCACCGACTTCTGCCACGATCTGGCGCGCCTGCGGGCCCGCAGGCCGGAGGTCCGGTCCTTCGAATGGGGCGCGCAGCTCACCGTGGACGTCGTCCTCAACCGCGCCAAGGCCGAGGAGGTCCGTGCGGCCCTCGACCTGATGAGGGAGAACGGCTGCACCTACGTCTACATCGGCATCGAGAGCATGGCCCAGGAGGTCATGCGGAACGTCGGCAAGAACCTGCTGCGCCGCAACCCCGAAGCCTGGACGAGCAAGGTGCGCGAAGCCCTGACCACCATCAGGGACCACGGAATCCGCGTCGGCAGCTCCGTCCTCTTCGGACTCGACGGTGAGAACCGGGAGACCATCGAGGAGACGATCGAGGAGATAGGCCGCCTCATCGACGACGGACTGCTCGTCATGGCCAGCCCCAACATCCTCACCTACCACCCCGGTACCGCCATCACCACGGCACACGGGCAGGACCGGCTCGACTACCACTCGCGCAAGGACAACCGGCCGCCCTACACGTACTTCGAGGAGGCCTACCCGGAGGTGGTCTCCAGACTCCTGGACGAGGACGACATCTGGTTCATCCACGAGGCATCGGCCAAGCGATGGGGCAGCACCCGCAACAGTGCCGCCGAGTCGGTGGCTTCCATAGGCGCATGACGCACAACAGTGGAGGGGTTTTCTTGAAAGGCCATGTGCTGGACGTCGACGAGAAGAGCTACTGGGGGCCGTACTACTCGTACTTTCCCGCGCTCGCCCGCTACATCCCGCTGGGCGACTACGCCCGCCGGGTCCGTCCGAGGGCCTGCGTGCTCGGTGCCTCGGACGGCAAGTTCGCCCTTCCCCTGCTCCGCGCAGGCTGGGAGGTCGTCGGTGTGGAGACCGACGCGCTCTTCCTGGACGGGGGCGAGTTCGACCTCGTGGACGGACACCACGAGGTGGTCGGCCTCCGGCAGAGGCTGGCCTCCGAGGGCCTCACCGAGGACTGCACCATCGTCGAGCAGGACTACATGACCCTCCCGGCCTCGGGCGACTTCCAGCTGGTGATGGGCAGCGGCCTGTGGTCGATGCCCCCCAACCGGGCCCACACACTGGAAGCGCTCATCCGGCACGCGATGGACATGGTCGCCCCGGGAGGCATCTTCTTCGGCGAGTACCTGATCGGGCTCAACGACGAGGAGCGCCGGTGCGGTTACTACCCGCCCCGGGAAGAGATGGACCGCATCGTCGACCGTCCCGGCTGGCAGCTCTTCGAGAACGCCGACCTCGGCATCCGCGGCGAGAGCCACCTCGGCTACGAGGAGTGGCACTACCACCGGTACGCCGCCGCCATCGTGCACCGGATGCCGCTGCCCACCACCCCCGAACCGGCCCCGTGACCTCCACGGACTCCGCACGGACCGGCGGGCGCCCCCGACTCCCCGGAGGCGCCCGTCCCTCGGTCGTCGTCTCGGACCTGGACGGCACACTGCTGGACGCGGACCGGAAGGTCGGCGAGCGCACCCGAAAGGCCCTCACGGCCGCAGTGGAGGGCGGCGTGCGACTGGTGCTCGCCACCGCCCGGCCCGCCTGGTCCGCCCGGGAGGTGCTGCTGCCCCTGCGCGGCCTGGGCGCGACCCTCGTCTCGTCGAACGGCGCCGTCACGGGCGATCTGGACGACCCCCGGCCGCGGCGGGTCCGCGCCATGGCCCCGGCCCGGGTGCGCGAGGCGCTCACCCTCCTGGGGCCGGGCCCCTGGGCGCTGGACCGTCCCTCCGGGCGGCTGCTCGGCCCCGACTGGCCGGATGTGCTCAGCAGCGGGGGCGCCGGTGCGCCCCGGGTCGAAGAGGTGCCGGACGACGAGGAGGTACTCTGCCTGATGGCCCTCCGCGCATCCCCGCCCGGGCCCTCCTCCCGCGCCTCCGCCAACCTCTGCTGGACCTCGTCGGACGCCGGACTCGTCGAGGTCTCCGCGCCCGGGGCCGACAAGCGGTCCGCCGTCTCCTGGCTCCTCGACGGCTGGGATCTCGGCTGGAGCGCCGTCGTCGCCTTCGGTGACGCGCCCAATGACCTGAGCCTTCTCCGCTCGGCCGGCACGGGAGTGGCAATGGCCAACGCCGTTTCTGACGTACGGTTTTCGGCGACGGAACTGACGGCCGACCACGACGAGGACGGGGTGGCCATGTGGGTGGAGAGGAACCTGCTGTGAGTGAAGCGAACCCTTCCGGTGACCCGCCGGCGGGGAAAGTGTGGATAGTCGGCGGACCGGGCTGCGGGAAGTCGACCCTCGCGGGACTGCTGACAGAGCCCGACGCGCCCCCGGTCTGCCTGGACGCCCTGTTCTGGGGGCGGGGCTGGACACCGGTGCCGGAGGACACGTTCCTCGCGGAGGTCGCGAAGGCGCTGGAGGCTGAACGCTGGGTGGTCGACGGCCAGTTCCCCGCCGCCGTCGCGGCCTACGCGCACACCGCCGACTGCGTGGTCTGGGTCGACCCGCCGCTGCGCGTCTCCTGGCCACGGCTGCTGCGCCGCACCCTGCGCCGCTGGATCCGCCGGGAGAAGCTGTGGGGCGGCACCCGGGAGACCCTGTGGACCGTCATCGGCCCCCGGTCGATCCTCTGGTACGCCCTGAAGGTGCGGACGGAACAACAGCGGGCCAACCACGACCTGTTCGCACGCCTGTCGGAGACCGGCGTGCGCCTCATCCGGTTCCGCGGCGGCGACGTACGAAACCTCGTCGGCCGGATCGCTCGGTGATCCTCTCCAAGCCGATGGAACAACCCTCTTGTCAACCCCGGGAGTTACCCATGGATGTCCGCACCTACGACACAGTCGGCGAACTGCCCGCCGCCGACTGGGATTCCCTCACGTCCGGGTCCACCATCTACTCGACCGCGAGCTTCCAGGGCGTACGGGAGGAAGAGCTTCCGCAAGGGGCGCAGGCCCGTCGCATCACGGCCCACGACGCCGGGGGCGCCGTGGCGGCCGGCCTGGAGGCGTACACCTTCGCCCGGCCCCCGCACGCGCTCTACACCCCCGCCGACCTGCTCGCCGGACTCGTCGGTGAGGACCGCCACGCCGCTGTCGCCTCGAGCCCGCTGGCGATCGGGGCGGGCTGGTCCGAGTTCCGGGGCCAGGTGGTCCACCACCCGGACACGAAGCCCGCGCAGCGGACGGCGGCCCTGGAGGCACTGACCTCCGAGGCCATGAACTTCGCCAAGCAGGCCGAGGCATCCGTTCTCGCCTACTACTACCTTCCCCGCGAGGACGCGCTAGACATCGCCCGCGCCCACGACCACGCGGGCGCCGTCGTCCTCTTCCACGACGTGGAGACGGTGCTCCCGGTCGCGCTCTGGGACGACCTGGACGACTACTACGCCTGGCTCCCCGCGAAACGGCGTCCCCGCGCCCGGCGCGAGGTCCGGCACTTCCGCGAGAGCGGGCGCACCGTGCGCGAGGTGGAACTGCCCGAGGTCGTCGACCGCATCGCCCCGCTCAACAGCGCGCTGATGCGCAAGCACGGCCACGACTACGGGATCGCCAAGGCGGCGGAGGTCTACGGCCGGCAGGGACGGCACCTGGGCGACCGCAGCACCCTGCTGCTGGCCGAGGAGGGCGACAGCCCCGTCGGCTTCGCCCTGCGCTACCGCCACCAGGACATGCTGTACGCCCGGGTGGCCGGTTTCGACTACAGCTACGCCAACAAGGCGGACTACTTCAACCTGGTCTTCTACCACCCCATCGCCGAGGGCACCGGGCGGTCCGCCCGTGCCATCCACCTCGGTCTGGGAACCTTCGAGGCCAAGCTGACCCGGGGCGCCCAGCCGGTCCCGCTGTACACGGTGCTCGTGGGGGTGGACCAGCCCCTCGCGGCCGACCCCGACGCCGTGCGGGAACGCAACCGCAAGGAGACCGAGGCGTTCGGGGACGCCTACGCACGGCACGTGGTCGGCGGAGTCGACACGAAGGACTGGCAGCTGTGAACACACGCATTGCTCCGAGGACCGCATCGCGCCGGAGGAGGCCCCGGCCGTGACCGAGACCAGACACCTGACGTCGATCGGCGACATCGAACGCGGCACCTGGGACTCCCTGGTGCCCGCCTCCTGCTTCTACCAGAGCCACGGCTGGCTCGGCGGGCAGGAGCGCCCCGACTTCGCCACCGCCACCTACACCGTGGTGTCGTCGGGCGGCCGGCTGCTCGCCGCCACCCCGTCCTACGACTTTCCCGCAAAGAACGCTCCGCCCCTGCCGTCGGTCGCGGCCGGGTGCCAGGTCCTGCGCGTCGGCACGCGGACCGGCTACCACAACGAATTCCTGCTGGCCGGAACGGATACGGAACGCCAGGACGCCCTGGCCGAGTTGGTCGAGGGTCTGGCGGAGCATGCCGCCCGGATCGGGTGTGACACCCTCCTGTTCGACTTCCTCGACACCGACAGCCTGCGGCTGCTCGCCGGTCTCTTCCCGGTCCGGGCCCAACTGCGCAGTGCCGAGGCCGTGGTCCACAACGAGGAGGGCACCTTCGAGTCGTACCGGCGGCTGCTCGGACGCAACGTCCGCAAGCGCGACTACGAGGTGCGCAAGTTCGAGCAGGCCGGGCTGCGGCTGGAGACGGCGCCCCTGTCGGCGTGCGTGGACGAACTGGCCCCGCTGATCGGCCAGACCATGGACCGGTACGACGCCTCGCTCGACCTGGCGGAGATCCGGACGTTCCTCAAGGTCCAGGCCGAGCACCTCGACGACCTCAGCACGGTCTTCCGCGTCGTCGACGAGGAAGGCGGCCTGGTCGGCGGGCATGTCGCCTTCGCCTGGCGGGAGATGTTCTACGCCCGGGTGGCCGGGTTCGACTACACCCGCACCCGGAACGCGTACGAGTACTTCAACGCCGTCTACTACGGCCCGCTGCGCCACATGGAACGGCATGGGCTCGACGCCCTCCACCTGGGCCTGTCGGCGGTGGAGGCCAAGGTCAGGCGCGGAGCGAGGCTCCACCCGGTCTGGGCGGCGGTGCTGCCGCTGCCCCTGGTCCGGGGCGCCGGCCTGACCCGCGACACCGCGGCGGACCAGGCCCTGGCCGACTCGGTGCGGGCCGAGGCGGACGGCGGGATGGACGAGGAGGAGTGGGACCTGGACCGGGTCACCCCGCTCTGACCCGACGGCGGTCCTGCGCGGGGTGCCGGCAGGTCGGCAC
>NZ_JBHJQP010000225.1:0-10693 GCF_042262625.1 Streptomyces sp. NPDC056347
CCTCTCCGAGGGGTGCGGCCCACCGGCCTTTTCCGTGTCCGGCAAGGGCGGCCGAAGCGCTCGGGGCGGGGCGCAAGACGGCTTTCGGACAGCTCCGCGACGGCGTGTGCGACGGGGCGTGTATGGGGCGCGTATGCGCGCCGTCAAGGGCCGGCCGTTCCTCGTAAGGAAGCCATCAACGCAGGCCAGGACGGTCCTGGTGAGAGGTTTGCTCAAGAGGTCCGAGAATCCGTACCTCATCTAGGAGCACACGATGGCCGACGTGGCCTTCGTCGTCACCACGATCGCGGTCTTCGCGCTGGTGGCTCTCGTCGCCAAGGGGGTGGCGAAGCTGTGACCGTCGAGAACATAGTCGGCCTGGTCGTGGCCGTCGCCCTGCTGGGCTACCTCGTCCTCGCCCTTCTCTACCCGGAGAGGTTCTGAGCGCGATATGAGTCCCGTCCTCGCCGGCGTGCTCCAGATGCTCGCGCTCATCGTGGCGCTGGGACTGGTGTACCGACCGCTCGGCGACTACATGGCCGGCGTCTACTCCTCGAAGCGGCACCTCCGCGTCGAGAGGTGGATCTACCGGGCCATCGGCGCCCATCCGAACACCGGGATGCGCTGGCCCGCCTATCTCCGCGCGGTACTCGCCTTCTCCGCGGTGAGCGTCCTCTTCCTCTATCTCCTCCAGCGGCTGCAGGGCGCCCTGCCCGGCTCGCTCGGCTTCTCCTCGATCGACCCGGACCAGGCGTTCAACACCGCCGCGTCCTTCGTCGCCAACACCAACTGGCAGTCGTACTCCGGCGAACAGGCCATGGGCCACGTCGTGCAGACCGGTGGCCTCGCGGTGCAGAACTTCGTCTCGGCCGCCGTCGGCATGGCCGTCGCGGTGGCCCTGGTACGCGGCTTCGCCAGGTCCCGCACCGGTGAGCTCGGAAACTTCTGGTCCGACCTGGTGCGCGGCACCGTACGCATCCTGCTGCCGATCGCCGCGCTCGGCGCGGTGGTGCTGGTGGCCTGCGGAGCGATCCAGAACTTCGCCGGCATCCACGAGGTCGGGCAATTCATGGGCGGCTCGCAGCAGTGGAACGGCGGCGCCGTCGCGTCCCAGGAGGCCATCAAGGAACTGGGCACCAACGGCGGCGGCTACTTCAACGCCAACTCGGCCCATCCCTTCGAGAACCCCAACGGCCTGTCCAACCTGTTCGAGATCTTCCTGATCCTGGTCATCCCGTTCGCGCTGACGCGGACCTTCGGCCGGATGGTCGGCTCGCTCAAGCAGGGGTACGCGCTCCTCGCCGCGATGGGCGTCATCTGGCTCGGCGCCACCTCCCTGATGATGTGGACCGAGTTCGCCCACCACGGGCCCGCCTTCCAGATCGCGGGCGGGGCGATGGAGGGCAAGGAGACCCGGTTCGGGATCGCCGGATCGTCGATCTTCGCGGTCGCCACGACCCTCACCTCCACCGGCGCGGTGAACTCCTTCCACGACTCGTACACCGGCTTCGGCGGCGGGATCACCATGCTGGACATGCAGCTCGGCGAGATCGCGCCCGGCGGTGTCGGCTCCGGCCTCTACGGCATCCTGATCATGGCGCTCATCGCGGTGTTCATCGCCGGGCTGATGGTCGGCCGCACGCCGGAGTACCTCGGCAAGAAGATCGGCACCCGCGAGATCAAGCTCGCGGCCTGCTACATCCTGATCACCCCGGCTCTGGTGCTCTGCTTCACCGCCCTGGCGATGGCGCTGCCCACCCCGCCGCACTCGATGACCAACACCGGCGCGCACGGCTTCTCCGAGATCCTCTACGCCTACACCTCGGGCGCGAACAACAACGGTTCGGCGTTCGCCGGGCTCAACGCCGACACGCAGTGGTTCAACACCACGATCGGTCTGGCGATGCTGCTCGGCCGGTTCCTGCCGATGGTGTTCGTCCTCGCGCTGGCCGGGTCGCTCGCCGAGCAGCAGCCCGTACCGGCGACCGCCGGGACCCTGGCCACGCACAAGCCGCTCTTCAGCGGACTGCTGGTCGGCACGATCCTGATCATCACCGGGCTGACCTTCTTCCCGGCCCTGGCACTGGGCCCGCTGGCCGAAGGACTGGCGTCATGACCACTCGTACGGAGCAAGAGGACTCGATGTCCACTGTCACCCCCACCCGGGCGCCCCACCAGGACGCGCCCACCGGCCACCAGGGCGAAGGACGCGTCGGCAGCGGGCTCTTCGACCCCAAGCAGCTGATCCGCTCCTTCCCCGACGCCGTGCGCAAGCTCGACCCCCGGGCGATGGTCCGTTCCCCGGTGATGTTCGTGGTGCTGATCGGCTCGGTCCTCACGACCGTGCTGGCCTGTCTGCACCCGGGGGAGTGGTTCGGCTGGGCGATCGCGGCCTGGCTCTGGCTGACCACGATCTTCGCCAACCTGGCGGAGGCGGTCGCCGAGGGACGCGGCAAGGCGCAGGCCGACACGCTGCGCCGGGCCAAGACCGACACCGTCGCCCGGCGGCTGACCGGCACGAACGAGGAGCGGGTGCCCGGCACCGAACTGCGCGTCGGCGACCTGGTGGTCTGCGAGGCGGGCGACATCATCCCCGGCGACGGGGACGTCGTGGAGGGCGTCGCCAGCGTGGACGAGTCCGCGATCACCGGCGAGTCCGCCCCGGTCATCCGGGAGTCCGGCGGCGACCGCAGCGCCGTCACCGGCGGTACGAAGGTGCTCTCCGACCGGATCGTCGTCAAGATCACCACCAAGCCCGGTGAGACCTTCATCGACCGGATGATCGCCCTGGTCGAGGGCGCCGCCCGGCAGAAGACGCCCAACGAGATCGCGCTGAACATCCTGCTCGCCTCGCTCACCATCGTCTTCCTGCTCGCCGTCGTCACCCTCCAGCCCTTCGCGCTCTACGCCGGGCAGGGGCAGTCGATGATCGTGCTGACCGCGCTGCTGGTCTGCCTGATCCCGACGACCATCGGCGCACTGCTCTCCGCGATCGGCATCGCCGGGATGGACCGCCTGGTCCAGCGCAATGTGCTCGCGATGTCGGGGCGGGCGGTCGAAGCCGCCGGAGACGTGTCGACCCTGCTGCTCGACAAGACCGGCACCATCACGCTCGGCAACCGGCAGGCCGCCGAATTCGTCCCCGTGAAGGGCACCACCGAGGCCGAGCTGGCGGACGCCGCCCAGCTCTCCTCGCTCGCCGACGAGACGCCCGAGGGCCGCTCGATCGTCGTCCTGGCCAAGGAGAGGTACCGGCTGCGCGAACGCCACCAGGGCGAACTGGCCGGCGCCGACTGGGTGGCCTTCACCGCCCAGACCCGGATGTCCGGCGTCGACGTCGACGGACGCAAGGTCCGCAAGGGCGCCTCCGGATCGGTGCTGGCCTGGGTGAAGGAGCGCGGCGGCACCGTCCCGCAGGACGTGGCGGCGCTCACCGACACCATCGCCCAGGCGGGCGGCACACCGCTGCTGGTCGCCCTGGAGGACGGGCGCGGCGCCCGGGTCCTCGGCGTCATCCACCTCAAGGACGTGGTCAAGGAGGGCATGCGGGAACGGTTCGACGAACTGCGCCGGATGGGCATCCGCACGGTCATGATCACCGGCGACAACCCGCTGACCGCGAAGGCCATCGCCGAGGAGGCGGGCGTCGACGACTTCCTCGCCGAGGCCACCCCCGAGGACAAGATGGCCCTCATCAAGCGGGAGCAGGCGGGCGGCAAGCTCGTCGCGATGACCGGCGACGGCACCAACGACGCTCCGGCGCTCGCCCAGGCCGACGTCGGCGTGGCCATGAACACCGGCACCTCGGCCGCCAAGGAGGCCGGGAACATGGTGGACCTGGACTCCAACCCGACCAAGCTGATCGAGATCGTCGAGATCGGCAAGCAGCTGCTCATCACCCGGGGCGCGCTGACGACGTTCTCGATCGCCAACGACGTCGCGAAGTACTTCGCGATCATCCCCGCCATGTTCGCCGTGGTCTATCCGGGCCTGGGCAGGCTCAACATCATGCAGCTGTCCTCCCCGCAGTCCGCGATCCTGTCGGCGGTCGTCTTCAACGCGCTGATCATCGTCGCCCTGGTGCCGCTCGCCCTGAAGGGCGTGCGCTACCGGCCCAGCAGCGCCGACTCGATGCTCCGGCGGAACCTCGGGCTGTACGGGCTCGGCGGACTGGTCGCCCCGTTCATCGGCATCAAGATCATCGACATGGTCATCTCCCTCATACCCGGTCTGCACTGAATCCAGGAAACGGCTGACCCGCCATGAACAACTCCGTAGCGAACACCACCCGGCTGCTCTGGGCCGGGCTGCGCGCCCTGCTCGTCCTCACCGTCGTCTGCGGCGTGCTCTACCCGCTGGCCGTCACCGGGGTGGCCCAGGGGCTCTTCCCCGGCAGGGCCAACGGCTCCGAGATCACCGAGAACGGCCGTGTCGTCGGCTCCGAACTCATCGGCCAGCGCTACGACCTGCCGCTGAAGAAGGGGGAGGAGACCCCGGCCCCGGACCTCAAGTGGTTCCAGCCGCGCCCCTCCAACGGCCTGGGCGCCAACACCGTCAACACCCAGTACAAGCTGATCCTCTCCGGCGCGACCAACCGCTCCGCCGACAACAAGGAACTGATCGACTGGGTCACCGCCGCCAAGGCCGCCGTGGTCAAGGACAACTCCGTCCCCGGCCACCCGGTCAGGCCCTCGCAGGTGCCGGCCGACGCCGTCACCTCCTCCGGCTCCGGCCTCGACCCGGCCATCTCCCCGGCGTACGCACAGCTCCAGGTGCGCCGGGTGGCCGAGCGCAACCACCTTCCCGTGGGCCGGGTGGAGAAGCTCGTCGAGCAGCACACCGACGGCCGGATCCTCGGCTTCGTCGGCGAGCCCACGGTCAACGTCCTCCAGCTCAACATCGCGCTGCGGCAGCTGACCGACCGGACCTGACGACACCCGCACCACGCCCCGTACGCCCCGTATGTCCCGTGCGCAGCTGTCACGCACGGGGCGTACGGGGCACGGGCGGGGGCGCGGCCATTGTCCGGCCCTGCGCGCATTACCCATACTGTCGGTTCACGGGATCGATCACGTACGGGGAGAGACATGACCGAGAGCAGCGGCCGGACGGGCACCGAGGGACAGGGCGGCGTCGCTCTCGCCGGGGAACCCGGCGCCGGCCCCATGGTGCGGGTCGAGGACCTGCACCGTTCGTACGGCTCGGGGGCCGGCGCGGTGCACGCGCTGCGCGGGGTCTCCTTCGAAGTGCCGCGCGGCGAGCTGGTGGCGCTCAAGGGGCGCTCCGGCTCGGGCAAGACCACCCTGCTGAACCTGCTCGGCGGGCTCGACACCCCCGACTCCGGCCGGATCACCGTCGACGGCACGGACCTCGCCGGGCTGGGCGAGGACGGGCTCCTGGCGCTGCGCCGGGAGCGGGTCGGCTTCATCTTCCAGTCGTTCGGCCTGATCCCGATCCTGACGGCGGCGGAGAACGTCGGCGTACCCCTGCGGCTGCGCAAGGCGGACCCGCGCGAGCGCGAGGAGCGGGTGGCGCTGCTGCTCGCCCTGGTGGGCCTCGCCGACCACGCCGCCCAGCGGCCCGGGGAGCTCTCCGGAGGCCAGCAGCAGCGCGTCGCGATCGCCCGGGCGCTCGCCAACCGGCCCGCCCTGCTGATCGCCGACGAGCCGACCGGCCAGCTCGACGCGGAGACCGGACTCGCGGTGATGAAGCTGCTGCGGGCGGTGGTGCGCAGCGAGGGCGTCTCCGCGCTGGTGGCCACGCACGACAGCCAGCTGCTGGGGCTGGCGGACCGGGTCCTCGAACTGAGCGACGGGCACATCGTCGAGCACGCGTAGCCCCTGCCGGACCCGCGGACGCCCCGGCACGCCGCCCGGGGCGTCAGAATCCCGTCAATTCGGTCCCTCCGCCCCGTCCCCCGTCCTCCTCGCCCCCGGTCCGCGAGGTAGCTTTCGAAGCGGCTGCCGCATCGGACGCAGCCGGTTCAAGAGAAGACAATGGGGCCATGGGACGCGGCAAGCTTCGGATCTACCTGGGGGCGGCACCCGGCGTCGGCAAGACGTACGCGATGCTCTCCGAGGCCCATCGGCGAGTGGAGCGGGGCACCGACTGCGTCGTCGCGTTCGTGGAGCACCACGACCGGCCGCGCACCGAGGTCATGCTGCACGGCCTGGAGCAGATCCGGCGCAGCGAGATCGAGTACCGCTCGGCCGTCTTCACCGAGATGGACGTCGACGCGGTGCTGGAGCGCGCCCCCGCCGTCGCCCTGGTGGACGAGCTGGCCCACACCAACGTGCCGGGCTCCCGCAACGCCAAGCGCTGGCAGGACGTGGAGGAACTGCTCCAGGCCGGGATCGACGTGGTCTCCACCGTCAACATCCAGCACCTGGAGTCGCTCGGCGACGTCGTCGAGTCCATAACCGGCGTCCGGCAGCGCGAGACCGTCCCCGACGAGGTCGTCCGCCGGGCCGACCAGATCGAGCTGGTCGACATGTCGCCGCAGGCACTGCGGCGCCGGATGGCCCACGGCAACATCTACAAGCCGGACCGGATCGACGCCTCGCTGTCCAACTACTTCCGCCCCGGCAACCTGACCGCCCTGCGCGAGCTGGCCCTCCTCTGGGTCGCCGACCGGGTCGACGAATACCTCCAGCAGTACCGCGGCGAGCACAACATCCGCACCACCTGGCAGGCCCGCGAACGCATCGTCGTCGGCCTCACCGGAGGCCCCGAGGGCCGTACGCTCATCCGCCGCGCGGCCCGGATGGCGGCCAAGGGCTCGGGCAGCGAGATCCTCGCGGTCTACATCGCCCGCAGCGACGGGCTGACCTCCGCCTCGCCCAAGGAACTCACCGTCCAGCGCACCCTGGTGGAGGACCTCGGCGGTACGTTCCACCACGTCATCGGCGACGACATACCTTCCGCGCTCCTGGAATTCGCCCGCGGGGTGAACGCCACCCAGATCGTCCTCGGCTCCAGCCGCCGCAAGGCCTGGCAGTACATCTACGGGCCGGGCGTGGGCGCCACCGTCGCCCGGGAGTCCGGGCCCGACCTGGACGTCCACATCGTCACCCACGAAGAGGTCGCCAAGGGGCGCGGCCTGCCCATCGCGCGGGGGGCCAGGCTCGGCAGGGCCCGGATCATCTGGGGCTGGGTGGTCGGCGTCGGCGGCCCCGCCCTGCTCACCCTGCTCCTGGCCTGCGTGGACAGCGGTCCCGGGCTCGCCAACGACGTCCTGCTCTTCCTCTTCCTGACCGTGGTCGCCGCGCTGGTCGGCGGACTGCTGCCCGCCCTGGCCTCGGCCGCCGTCGGCTCGATGCTGCTGAACTACTGGTTCACCCCGCCGACCCACACCCTGACCGTGCAGGACCCGGAGAACTTCGTCGCCATCGTGATCTTCTTCGCGGTGGCGGTCTCGGTCGCCTCGGTGGTCGATCTCGCGGCCCGCCGCACCCACCAGGCGGCCCGGCTGCGCGCCGAGTCGGAGATCCTCTCCTTCCTGGCCGGCAGCGTGCTGCGCGGCGAGACGACGCTGGACGCCCTTCTGGAGCGGGTCCGCGAGACCTTCGGCATGGAGTCCGTCGCCCTGCTGGAGCGCCGCAGCGACGTGGAACCGTGGACCTGCGCGGGCAGTGTCGGGCCGGGGCCGGTGACCCGGCCGGAGGACGCGGACGTGGACATGCCGGTCGGCGACCACATGGCGCTGGCGCTCTCGGGCCGGGTACTGCCCGCCGAGGACCGCCGGGTGCTGGGCGCCTTCGCCGCACAGGCCGCCGTCGTACTGGACCGGCAGCGCCTGGTCGGCCAGGCGGAGGAGGCCCGCCGCCTCGCCGAGGGCAACCGGATCAGGACCGCGCTCCTGGCCGCCGTCAGCCACGACCTGCGTACCCCGCTCGCCGCCATCAAGGCCGCCGTCAGCTCCCTGCGCTCGGACGACGTCGCCTGGTCCGAGGAGGACCAGGCCGAGCTGCTGGAGGGCATCGAGAACGGCGCCGACCGCCTCGACCACCTCGTCGGCAACCTCCTCGACATGTCCCGGCTCCAGACCGGCACGGTCACCCCGCTGATCCGCGAGATCGACCTCGACGAGGTGGTCCCGATGGCGCTCGGGGGCGTTCCCGAGGACAGCGTCGACCTGGACATCCCCGAGACCCTGCCGATGGTCGCGGTCGATCCCGGGCTGCTGGAGCGGGCCGTCGCCAACATCGTCGAGAACGCCGTGAAGTACAGCCGTCACGCCGAACGCGTCACCGTCGCCGCCAGCGCGCTCGGCGAACGCGTCGAGCTGCGGGTGGCCGACCGCGGCCCCGGCGTGCCCGACGAGGCCAAGGAGCGCATCTTCGAGCCCTTCCAGCGCTACGGCGACGCCCCGCGCGGCGCGGGCGTCGGACTGGGGCTCGCGGTGGCCCGCGGCTTCGTCGAGTCCATGGGCGGCACGCTGGGCGCCGAGGACACCCCGGGCGGCGGCCTCACCATGGTGCTGACCCTCCGGGCGGCGGCGGGGTACGTTCCGGCCGGCCCCGAGCTGTCCGAGCGGGTCGTCTCATGACCGCACGGGCCGTCCCGTGACCGCCGGCCGCGCAGGTCACCTCATGATCCCCATGATCACCGGAACGCCCCGGGAGATCGCCGTACAGCAGAAAGGCAGGGCCCCCATGACCCGGGTGCTTGTGGTCGACGACGAGCCGCAGATCGTACGCGCCCTCGTGATCAACCTGAAGGCGCGCAAGTACGAGGTGGACGCGGCGCCCGACGGCGCGACGGCCCTCCAGCTCGCCGCCGCCCGCCACCCCGACGTCGTCGTCCTCGACCTCGGGCTGCCGGACATGGACGGCGTCGAGGTGATCAAGGGACTGCGCGGCTGGACCCGGGTGCCGATCCTGGTGCTCTCCGCCCGGCACACCTCGGACGAGAAGGTCGAGGCCCTGGACGCCGGGGCCGACGACTACGTCACCAAGCCGTTCGGCATGGACGAGCTGCTGGCCAGGCTGCGTGCCGCGGTCCGCCGCGCCGAGCCCGTCGGGCAGCAGGGCACCGACGACGTCGTGGTCGTCGAGACCGAGGGGTTCACCGTCGACCTGGCCGCGAAGAAGGTGCACCGCGGCGGGCGCGACGTACGGCTCACCCCCACCGAGTGGCACCTGCTGGAGGTCCTGGTCCGCAACAGCGGCCGCCTGGTCAGCCAGAAGCAGCTGCTCCAGGAGGTCTGGGGGCCCTCGTACGGCACCGAGACCAACTACCTGCGGGTCTACATGGCCCAGCTGCGGCGCAAGCTGGAGGCCGACCCCTCGCACCCCCGGCACTTCGTCACCGAACCGGGCATGGGCTACCGCTTCGAGCGCGGCTGAACGGGGCTGCCGCGGCCCGGGGGAGGCGCCCCGGGCCCGACCCCCGCCGGTCGTTCCCCGGTCGCCCGTTCGGGTGAGATCGGTGCGAGCTCCGAGTGAGACCGGGGACACCCGCCCGGAGCAGCCGGGACCGGTACCCTTCGGGTATGAGTGCTGTTCCACGATCCGACAGGCCCGGCAAGGCGGATAAGCCGTCCGGCCGCTTCCGCCGGATGCTCGACCGGCTGTCCAGTTCCCAGGAGGACCTGGAGTCCGAGGAGCTGCAGGAGGACGCGCAGGCGACGGGGTGCACCCGGATCTCCGAATGCACCGACCGCCAGATCGTGAAGGTGACTGGTACCTTGCGGACCGTCACCCTGCGGCCGCGTGCCGGAGTGCCCGCCCTGGAGGCCGAGCTCTTCGACGGCACCGCGCCGCTCGACGTCGTCTGGCTGGGCCGGCGCTCCATCGTGGGCATAGAACCGGGCCGCAGGCTCATCGCCTCCGGGCGCATCGCCATGAGCCACGGGCGTCGGGTGCTGTTCAACCCCAAATACGAACTCCGACCGCTCGGCAAGGAGTAGCCGGTGACGTCTCTCGACAAGCCGACGTCCGACACGGACCGCACCACCCGCACCGACCAGGAGGACGCCGACGCGAAGGAGATCACCGAGGCGGCGCTCTTCGAGGCGTTCGGCGGTGTCCGGGGCATGGTGGAGACGGTCGTTCCCGGGCTGCTGTTCGTCACCATCTTCACGATCAACAAGGACCTGAACACCTCGGCCATCGCGGCCCTGGCGGTCTCCCTGGTCCTGGTCGTCGTACGGCTGCTCCGCAAGGACACCGTCAAGCACGCCTTCAGCGGCGTCTTCGGCGTGGCCTTCGGTGTGGTCTTCGCGAAGATGACGGGCAACGCCAAGGACTTCTATCTGCCGGGCATGCTCTACACGCTCGGCCTGGCGCTCGCCTATCTCATCACCACGCTCGCCGGGCTGCCGCTGATCGGCCTGATCCTGGGGCCGGTGTTCAAGGAGAACCTCTCCTGGCGCACCCGGAACCCGGGCCGCAAGAAGGCGTACGCCAAGGCCAGCTACGCCTGGGGGCTGATCCTCCTCGCCAAGTGCGCGATCCTCTTCCCGCTGTACTGGTGGGCGGACACCACCCAGTTCGGCTGGGTCCTGGTCGCCCTGAAGATTCCCCCGTTCCTGCTCGCGGTCTATCTGACCTGGGTCTTCCTCGCGAAGGCGCCGCCGCCCATCGACGTCTTCGCCGAGATGGAGGCGGAGGAGCAGGCCGAGAAGGAGCGCAAGGCCGCCGAGGCCCGCAACCAGGAGTACTGAGCACAGCCCCGTGAGCCGCACGAAGGGGCCCGCGACCGTGTCTTTGTA
>NZ_JBHJQP010000226.1:0-10693 GCF_042262625.1 Streptomyces sp. NPDC056347
GAGACCCCGAAACACGGTGGCAGGGCCCGCCAGGCACACCCGCTCACCAGCACGTAGACGATGGCCGCGAACAGCGTCTCATCAGGTGTGTCCTGCGTCCCGCCACCTTGCGGACGCACCCGAGAGGGCGGGATCAACGGCTTCGCGATCTCCCACAGCCCGTCCGGAACAATCCCACTCCACGTATCCCGCCCCATGAACAGCCCAACGAGCGATCGCCACATAGGACACCGTCTTAGCCCGAAGGCCCTCCGGAGAGGGAAGGTCCAACCAGTCCGAGAGGCAATAGTGCTGACAGAACATCAACTCGGCGTTCTTCGCAGGGTGCCTGACCGTCTGCCCTGGCGAGTCGAAAGCGCCGACGGTCAGGCCGCGGGCATCCGAGTTGGCCAAGCACCGCGACGCCGGGCTTCGGCCCGGGCGTTCCTGCGGGCTCGCGGGGGAGTGTCCGAGGCCGCTGTTAGCGTTCTGTTCCCAGGCGAAATGATCAGGAAGGGCGCGGACGATGCAGGAAGTGGCGCAGCACGCGATCAGCGGACAGCGCATGGCCGAGGCACTCGACGACATCATGGGGCGGACCCGGGGACGGTGGCACTGGATGCGCTACGACGACCCCTCCCCGGAGAAGATGATCGAGATGCGTGACGAACTTCTCGACCATGTCGCTGCCCACGCGGCGCAGGACCCTGCCCTCAACGACGAAACCGCCCGCGCGGCGCTGCGGACAGCAGCCGAATGCTCCCTGGGGGCGCTGAGCGTGGGCTGCTTTCCGAACGGTGACCAGGAGATCGACTTCCCGCTCATCGACGAGCAGCTCAGTAGCGAATACATCGCCTTCGATTGCGTCGTCGAGCAGGCGCCCACCGCCGAGACGTGGCTCGACACGTTCACCATGTGCCTGATCAGCGGCCTGATAGGGGAGCATCAGCGGGTCATCGGTCTCATGCTGCGGAGCGACTACGCGCCCGCGATCCGCGAAGGGGTCCCGTACTCGAGTCTGACCTCGGCCTCACGACCGGCGGACCTCGTCGCCATGGACGCGTTTTGCGCGTACCTGACCGAGGCGAGCGGACATCTGCCGCACGGCTGGCCCACGGTGCCCCTGTGCAAGCCGGACCCCGTCGTACGGGCCGAGGCGGCCCGCCGACTGGACGCGGTCGGCCACCTGACGCCGGACCAGCAACTGCTGCGCGTGCTCCTCGAGGACGACCAGCACGCATTCGAGGAAGCACTGGTGGCCCGGCTCGTCGACCATCGGGGCAGCGCCGGGGCCGACTCCTCGCCCCGGGAGCTGCTCCCGGTCGGCGTGGTCGCCGTGGCAGCCCTGGCGGTTCAGGTGCACGGGTGGGAACTGGGCGTCCGGTCGGGCTACCTTCCCGACGTTCTGCTGGGCAGCCCGATGGCACTGCAGTAGTCGGCTCTGCCACTTCGGGCGGCCCCGCTTGTCACACGCCGCCCGGACAGCCCCCGGCCGAGCGGGGCCCGGAAGGGACGTACCCGGGCGCGCTCGTCTCGGGGGTGTCACGAAGCCGGCGCACCCGGTCGGTTTCTGCCGTCCTGAACCGCCGTCTACCTGCTTGGCAGGGGGCTTCTCGGCGTTCCGGAATCAACCCCCAATGGCTCGGTCGGCACCGGCGATGCGGATCGCCTGGTCAAGCGCCGTGCCGCCGGGGCAGCGGACGATGCAGTGCCCGGCGGCGGAGGTCAGGGGGCGGGAACCGGCTCGGACGACGGCTGCCACTCCCGTCTGATCAGTCCGTAGACCCATGAGTCGGAGACCTCGCCATTGACGACGCAGTCTTCCCGCAATGTCCCTTCGCGCACGAAGCCGAGCTTCTCCAGCACACGGGCAGAAGCGGCGTTGCGTGTATCGGCCTCGGCCTGGACGCGATTCAGGTCGAGCGTGTCGAATGCCCACCCCAGCAGGGCCCGCGCGGTCTCGGTCGCGTAGCCGTGGCCCCACGCCGCCTCGCCGAAGCAGTAGCCGAGCGACGCGCTGCGGAATTCCGGATTCCACCCGCTCAGGCTGCACCAGCCGAGGAACGCCCCGTCGGAGGCGCGATCCACGGCCAGCCGGACCCCGGTGCCCTCCTGCGCCATCTGCCGGCAGGCCGTGATGAACTTCTCGGCCCGTGCGCGTTCGCTCCATGGCGGCGAGTCCCAGTAGCGCAGCACGTAGGCGCTGCTGTGCAGCGCGAAGAGATCATTTGCATCCGCGGCCTCGAAAGCACGCAGTCGAAGGCGAGCGGTGTGCAACGAGGGGGTGAGCAGCGACGTCCCCATGTTCTCTCCTCTGATCGGCGACCGATCAATCAGACAACCGATACGGGTCGCACGCAACGGGCTTTCCCGGCAGGTCGACAGGCGTGTCCACTCCTCGGGGCCACCGAGCGTCCCACCCGCTGCCGGGAGCGTCCTCGACCGTCCGGCCGCCCGCCCTGGGCGCCCTGTCGGCCGGCTGTGTGCTGAGGAGCCCCCGGAGTCCCGGCCCGGCGAGCCCGGACAGCGCGGCACACTGGCTGCCGGCGTGGCGGCCATTGGAGGTGGGCGTGTCCAGGCCCTCGATCTCCGCCCAGCCGGTGAGCGGGACCGCGAGGGTTCCGCATCACTCATGTCGGAGTCGTAGCACCTTGCACGGTCCGGGTGATCGGCGGCATTTCCGAACCGATGAGCGATACAGTCGCACCCCGGTGCACCGGAAGTGGACGCGGCAGGTACGGACACGACACAGTCGAACATCAGGGCCTCTTGTACTCGGTTGACTTCGACATCACCGAGATGTTCAAGAAGCCCTTCCGCTATGCTCCGGCAGCCGTTGATCACCTGAAGGAGACCTGCCGGGACGGCAGTTCGACCGGACCTCGCGCTATCTGGGAATGCCCTCTGAGGCCACGTCAGCCGGCTGTGTCGTAGCAGGCCCGGGCCCGGGTGAAACGGCCAGCGACCAGGTCGTCCCGGCGAATCACCCAGTGGACCCTGCCCAGAAGATCACCGTCGTTGGCCCCGATCTCCGCGAGCAGCACCCAGTCGCCCGGGCCGCGGTCGTAGTCCGTGACGGGATCGTTGTTCCAGACCCAGGGGTAGCCGCCTATCTGCACCGATCCGCCCGTTTGTACATCGTCGGAGGTTTCCCACCACACCTCGCCCATCTCCTCACCGTGCGGGAACTCCTCGGTGTAGTCGCCGCGGTTGGGCAGCGAGGGATCGATCACCAGATAGAGATCACGTGCCGAGTGGACCTGCGGCGGCCACTCATCGCCCGGACCGCGTTTGGAGACTGGCCTGCCAACCGGGACATAGACGAGCCGGGACCAGTCGCGTCGTGTCCACGGGGTAGATTCAGATGTGTCAGCGAAGAAGAGCAGCGTGCCATCCTTCGGCAACGGGAGGTCCGTCGCGCCCGGTGGGATGGCCGCGAGGTCGACCGAGGCGAGGAACGGCAAGTCCGGCACGGGCTCGTCCTCGGGCATCGGCGGCAGCCCGCCGAGCCGTCCGACCATCGGGCCGTCGGTCGGCTCTCCTGCGCCCAGCATCGCGCACGGACGGACGGTTGCATCGAGCCACCGCTCGACCTCGTCCTGGGGTATGCCCTGGTCGCGGGCTAGGTCGCGGAACGGATCCATCGATCTCATATTCACAGAATATCCAGGGGCGATCATTGCCCGCCTACCAGGCGGCCGCACCGATCAATGCGGGTGGTCTCCGTTGCCACCCAGGTTCGCAACCATGCGCCACAGACCTGGCCGACAAGACAGTCACACGTCGGTGCACCGGAAGTGGACGAGGAAGGTGCGGAGCGACACAGTGGGACATCAGGGCCCCTTGTCCTCGGCCGACTCGACACCACCGAGATGTTCAAGAGGCCCTGCTGCTATGGACGGCCGAGCCTTGGTCGCCCGAACGAGTCCCGCTTGGATGACAGTTCGAGCAAGCCCCCTGCCTTCCGGTTTGGGAATCGCTTCTTACGACAGTGGACCGAGCCGGACATCGATGCCCATCGCATGCTGGTCGCCGAACGAGGTGGTGGCATGCCGTCGATCGAGGACAACCGGCGGATGATCGAGGATCAGCGGGCCGAGTCGGCACTGACAGGGATTGCTCTGCTGCCTGTCATCCGCCGCGACGTGGGTGACTTCATCGGGTACTGCGGGCTCACCGTCGGTCGGGCTTCTGTTGACGAGCCGGAGATCGCCTATGAGCTGTTCCAGCGTGTGCACGGACAGGGCTATGCGACCGAGGCGGCTTCCGCAGCGCTCAATGCCGCGATCGTGACCGGACGGAAGCGGCTCTGGTCGACGGCGCACCCTTGGAACGCGCCATCCTTTCGCGTCCTCGACAAGCTTGGTTTCCAGCGCGACCACGTCTCGACCGATGACCGCGGTGAACTGGTGTGGCTCACTCGTTCCCTGCCGTAGGAGACGCGCTGCGGGCAGTTCGAAGTGGCTCCGCCACGCCGTAGGAGCCACTGCCGAGCCGGTTCCCTTCGGTCCGGCCCCCTCGGATTGTCGGACCCCTGTCACGGCTCGGGGGCGGCGGGCAGGGGCATTGTCATGATCCGTGCCTTGAATGATGCCGCCTCATTCCACGACCTGTTCGCCACACGCCCTCGCCCGACCGACTTGATCCTGACACCCGACGGATCGTGCTTGATCGTGTCCGTGCAGATCATCAACGACCAGAGAATCAGGCATGTTTCGAATTTGTGGGAGGCGGACCTCGCAGGCGAGCGCGAGAGCCGCCTCGTGGCCCGGTCCGTCGCAGGCGACGGCGAGGACGTAGCCGAGCTGTCGGTGTTCCAGCGCGGCCCGCAGATGCGGGTTGCTCCCGTAGACCTCGTCGCCGGCCACCCAGGACGCGAGGATGCCGGCGTCCAGGGCACGGCCGATCATGCGGGCGGCGAGTGCGGGTTCCGTGGCGAAGTGCACGGTCTCGGGTATCCCGGCGGCCTGGCAGCGGGCCACGTCCTGGGTCCAGGAGCGCAGGACGTACAGTTCCCGGTCGATCGCCGCGTGTCCGCGCGGGGTGGAGTAGGTGAGGTGGGCGGCGACCTGGCTGTTCCCGATGCGCCCGGCGGTGCCGGTGTACTGGCGCTGGACCCCGACCGTGGCGGTGCCCTTCTCGAGATCGCCGGTCTCATCGACGACCAACACCGCCTCGTCGTCCTGCAGATGCTCGATGGCACGGTCGCGGAGACCGTCGCGGACCGCATCGGCATCCCACCTGGCCCTGGACAGCAGATGCTGCACGCCGTCCGGGGGCGCGTTCCCGGCGTGCTCGGCGAGCGTCCAGCAGTTCTTGCGCGGCAGGTCCGACAACAGGACAAGGGCGAACTCCCTTGCCGGGCACCTCGGTTCCAATCGCGCGAACCGCGGCGTGATGCGACCCATCAAGGACTCGAACAAGTCCTGCCAACGGGCAGGATCTTTGCTGCGACCTGCGGCCACCGAATGATCTTCTGTTTTCACACACTGATGATCACCGGTGGCCGTGCCGGTTCGCGGACCAGTCCATCAACACGATCACGAACTGCGGGCGAAGTGAGGCCCGGTCCAACCGGTGACGGCCACTACCTCCCGCGCGATGTCAACGACGAGCCGCGCGTCCGTTGCCACTCGCACGGTCTCTGCGGGGGCCAGCTGGTCCAGGAGCCGTGCCTTGCGGATACTTCCTTCCAGCTCCTGCTTCAGCTCTGAGCCGAGTTCTCGTCCCACCAGCCGCTCGCGAGCGGTGGCATCGGAGGCGGTGAGCAGGACTCGTACGATCCTCACTCCGGCCCCCATGGCACGCTCGAACATGCCCGTCTCCTCCGGCAGCACACTCATGGTGTTCGTATAGATCAGGCGTCGGTAGCCGCGCTGGGCGAAGTTTGCCCACACGGCAGTCAGATTTCTCTCGGTGATCTCCGCGCGGTCAGGGTCTCCCTCCGGTGCCGGATGTACCTGACCCATAAAGTCACCATCGATGATCGCGTGAGCGACCGCCCCGGAACGCAGCAGCGCCGAAACCTCCCACCCCACTGTCGTCTTTCCGACACCAGCTCGTCCTCCGATGAGCAGTACTTCCGCGTGATCCATGGGGGCAGCGTGCCACCGGGCGACCACCTCACGCGATCCGATATCGATCCGGCCGTGTGATCCCAGCCCTGACCACAAGGTCACGATCTACGGCTGGGGTACGAACTGATCATTCGAAGACCGTGTGCCAGCTCTGCGGTGATCTCGATCTCGGAGTCGGTGATGCGAAGACACCGTACGTGAGAAAGCGAAGCGGACACTCACTCTTCGGAATGTCCGCCGCCACGCCCGCTAGCAGGCAACTCGCATCCGAATGCGCACGGTCAGATCGGAACACCGTCAGTCGTGATCACTTACAGTGCCCTTGTCAGACCAGAAGGTTCAGTCAACTCTTCCTCAACAGGCCTGATTTACTGATCATTTCAGAATGAGTTGAGCCGCGATTCCTGTACTCGCCGATTCTGGTCGGCACGCTGTCCGGCGTGCGCGCTGGTCTCGTTCCTGACGACCCGTGGGAGCGGGTGCCCCCCCGCTGCCGCCGCTCGCTGCCGAACGGCGCCATCACCACCCCGGGCGGCTGCGTGTTCCCGACCGCATGGCACTCGTCGGCTCCATGCCGAGGGTGGGGGCGTGTACCGGTAGCCCCGAAAGTACAGCCCGATCAGAGCGTCGCCGCCGGCGACGACCAGGAGCGGCCCCGCCAGGCTGTCGGCGTAAGCGTTTCGGACGTCCGCGTCGATCCTCTGTCTGCGTCTGTTGCCTGTCTGTGGAGCAGGCGTGTGGGCGCCTTGAAACGTGAGATGCGTTGCGTCTACGACCACGGCCAGGCAGGCGGGGGAGCGGGGGGCACCGGCACGCGCGGCACATATGGCAGGTCGGACAGCACGGTCACCGTGGTGCTTCGGGACCGGTGATCGCGAGGCCGCCGTCGTCGGTGACGGTCCAGATGGCGCCGTTCGCAGCGGCCCCGGTCAGGCCGCGCAGTTGCTGGGCGCCGACCAGGGCCAGCGTGGCGGGTCGACCGACAGCGGCGGTGGCCAGGGTGCGGTCGGGCCGCCAGGAGGTGGACCACAACAGCCGCCGGGCCACCTGGGCCCAGCCGACCTCCGGGCCGGTCATCACCCACACGTCGGCCGGCGCATCGGCGAACCGGCGGGCCTGGCACACCCAGGAGGCCGCGGTCTCCGGCCAAGTGGTCGTGGTGGCCATGACGCCGCCGGCGGCCTGCCAAGCCCGGGTGATCGCGTCGGCGGCGGCGAGAGCGGCCGGGGTCCGGCCGGAGCCGACGGCGATGCTCCGGGCGCCGCGCGCCGCGGCAAGCCCGACCAGCGCGGCGACTTCGGTGCCGGTGACCACGAGGTCCGGGCCCGGCTGTGGAGGATCGACCAGGAGAGGGCTGGTCACGGGGTACATGGGGTGTCTTCCTCGTATGTTCATGGGGTGCCTTCCTCGCAAGGGGTCCTCCACTGCCGACAGGGGCCCGGGCGGCACACCGCGCACGGCCGGTGTGCGGTGTGCCGCGACGTCGGCGGCGCGCCGGCCGCCGAGGGTTTCAGGCGGCGTCGTGGAAGACCAGGGCCAGGGTGTGACGGTGCCCGGAGCGGAGCGCCGAGACGCCGTGCCGGACGGGGGCGGCCGACCAGCCGCGCGCGGAGCGTACTTGTACTCTCCGGATCCGAACCGGTGGCGGGCCATGTCGACGGTGGACCGGAACAGCTCGGACCGCTCGTACAGGTCCCGGATCCGGCCGGCCTCGTCCGGGGTGATCAGCTGCGGCAGCAACGCACCTCCGAACTCGTCGAGCTCGGCGGCCACCGCGTCCCAGTTGGCGGCCCCGACCCGGCCGGCCCACGGCCCGGCCTCGGCGGTGGCGTCCGCGCCGGGAGCCGTTCTCTGCGCCTTGATCCTGGTGGCTGTCATGCTGCGGCCTCCAGTCCGAGCAGGGCGGTCTTGGCTTCCAGGCCGCCGATGTAGCCGCCGAGGGTGCCGTCGGTGCGCAGCACCCGGTGGCAGGGCACGACCACCGGCAGAGGGTTGGTCGCACAAGCGGTGCCGACCGCGCGCACCGCCTTGGGGCTGCCGACGAGCTCGGCGACCTGGCGGTAGCTGCGGGTCTGGCCGTAGCCGATCTCCGGCAGGTGCTGCTGGACCAGCTGCCTGAACCCCTTGGACAGGGACAGGTCCAGCGGCAGGTCGAACACGCGGCGGCGGTGGTCGAAGTACTCGTCGATCTCCCGGGCGGCGGTGTCCAGCCGGCCGGGGGCGTGCAGGACGCGCGGGCTGACCTTGTCGGCCAGGGTCTGCAGGACCCGGTCGTGGTCCTCGACCGCGTAGGCGACGCGGATCAGGCCCCGGTCGGTGGCGGCCAGCAGCAGAGGGCCGACCGGGGAGTCGACGACGGTGTAGGCGATGTCGACCAGGTCGGCGGCCTGGGCCTCGGCCTCCAGCCGCCGGTGCAGCCGGCCCATGGTTCCGGCGTCGATGGGAGCCGACAGCATGTCCAGGACGTCATCGTGGGGTCGGGTGCCGCTCATGTAGATGCTCCTTTCGAGGTCGCGCCCGGATAGTGTTTTCGTAGATTCTTCAGCCCGTCCGCCGCCGCACGGCGTGCCGCCGCGGTGTTCCCGCCCAGGACCGCCGCGATCTCGTCGTACGGCATCCCGGCCAGATAGCGGAACGTGATCGCCTGCCGCTGCTTGCCCGGAAGGCGCCCCACCATCTCCCACAGATCCCCGTCGTCGGCGCCCGGTACGCCCAGCGCACTGGGCGCCTCCGGCAGTTCCTCGGCCGGCAGCGGCAGGCGGCCGGCGGCACGCAGCACGTCGATCGCCTTGCGCCGGGCGATCGTCACCAGCCATGCCTCCGCGTTCGCCGTCTCCGGCAGCCCCGGCCAGGCCCGCATCGCCGCCAGAAACGTCTCCGACCAGGCATCGTCGGCATCGTGTGTCCCCAGCAGCGCCCGGCACACCCGCAGCACGGTCGCGCCGTGCCGCTCGACCGCCTTCTCGAATGGTTCCCTCATCCTCGCCCTGCCGTAGACCTTGATTGCGAACCGATGTGTTCGAACTCCCGAAACAGCCGACCGACCGCAGCCGGCACTGGTGCCTCCCAGTCCGGCAGCTTCCGCTCCGTCTTCGAGTCGTCGCCGTGCCTTGCTGCTTTCTCCGCCTGCTGTCTCACCAGGAAGACGGTGCGGGTGCCGTGAATGTGAGATCCGAATTTCACCCGCCGCGACACAGACACCGGCCTGCCGGAAACGCGGTACTGCCGACACGTCCCGGACGGCCGCCTCCGAGGACGGGCCACGCGTGCCGAGCCCGGGACGGTGCGGCCCGGACGCGGCCACACCTTCTCCCGGTGCAAGAGCCTGCCCGGCACAGGCCGCAGCCGGTCCCGTTCACCCGGGGGACGGGCGCAGGACCGGCGCGTACCCGGCGCCCAGTACCCGCACCGCGGGGGTGAGCACGTCCGGCCGAAGGCCCGGGGCGACCGCTCGCGCCGCACCGTATCCGGCCATCGACCAGGGCAGCCAGCGCCCCTGCCGCACCAGCTCGGCCTCGCCGTCCAGGCGGACGAACGCGCCGTCCGGCAGGTCCCCGACCGCCGCCCGGAAGGCGCGCTGGCGCCCCTCGGGCGTTCGTTGGTCCGCCACCAGCCTGCCGTCGATCTCCGGCGCGCCGGGAAGACCGCCGCCCAGGGCGTTTGCCCAGCTGCGCTGGAACCGCTGATAGTCCGGGACACGGCACGCCCCGCACGGCCGATGTCCGACGGCAAGAGCCGTCGCCTCGTCGAGGAAGTACAGCTCCGTCAGCAGGCACGGCTGCCACCGGACTCGCCTCCAGCCCTTGAACTCCAGCACACAGCAGAACCAGGCCCGCGTCGATGGCTTGCGGGTCGGCCGGCCGGCGGGGCCCAGCAGGGAACCCCGGTTCCCCCAGAGCAGCCCCTGCCCCGGACCGGTCACGAACTTGCCGTCAGGCCGCACCCGATTACGCCGACCCGTGCGGGCACCTTCGCCCGCCTCCGGCTGGCTGCTTTGTCCCGTCAAGCCTTCGTCCATCGCCGTGATGCGCTCCTCGCCCTGTCGGATGACCGGCGCGCATGGCCGACGCCGTCACGGTGAAGACACCGGCACCAGGTCATGCGTGGGACCGGAGTCCAGGCGCCAATCGGACCACGATGCCCCCTGAACGGTCCTCAGGTTCACTACCGCGGCAGCTTGGCGGTGCGCGCTCCGGGCAGGCGGTGGTGGTGGCATCCGTGAACGAGACCATGCTGCGGCATCCCACCCCAGCTACCCGCCGAGTGGAGTGAGGTCCGGGCCGCGGAGAAGAACGCGGTCGAGGCCGCCATGCACAAAGTCGTCGAGCTCCCGCAGCGGCATCCCGTACGCAGGGCGACTGCGTGAGCTCTCACGGCACATCCTCAGTACAACACCCACCCGAGCGGCACTTTGCTCTCGCGCACGACGCCGAGGGCGGCACCTCTCCCCGATACTGCTGGCCCCCTCCCACCACGCCGCCGTCCGCTCCCGGCAGCGTTACGCCCGGCCCGGCGCTTCGGCCTGTGGCACCTGGACTTGGAGCCCCGGACGGGTAGGAGTGGGCTCCGGTGCCGGGTTCGCATGCGACACCACTATCGGCGGCGCGTGCCGACGGCGGGGCACGTCCTCATGGACC
>NZ_JBHJQP010000227.1:0-10614 GCF_042262625.1 Streptomyces sp. NPDC056347
AGCCATGGCTGCCGGGCCCGCGGCGTGTCCGGGGCGGCCTGGGGCGGGTGGCCGCGGTGAGGCAGCATGGGGGTGTTCGTATCCGAGTGCGGGGAGACGCAGTGGACAAGCCGAAGGTCGTTCTGGGGGTCAGCGGAGGCATCGCCGCGTACAAGGCGTGCGAGCTGCTGCGCCGGCTGACCGAGTCCGGTCACGACGTGCGGGTGGTGCCGACCGGGTCCGCGCTGCACTTCGTGGGAGCCGCCACCTGGTCGGCGCTCTCCGGGCACCCGGTCTCCACCGAGGTCTGGGACGACGTCCACCAGGTGCCGCACGTCAGGATCGGGCAGGAGGCCGACCTGGTGGTCGTCGCCCCCGCCACCGCGGACACGCTCGCCAGGGCGGCCCACGGCCTCGCCGACGACCTGCTCACCAACACGCTGCTCACCGCCCGCTGCCCGGTCGTCTTCGCGCCGGCCATGCACACCGAGATGTGGGAGCACCCGGCCACCCGGGAGAACGTCGCGACCCTGCGGCGCCGCGGCGCCGTCGTCATCGAGCCCGCGGTCGGCCGCCTCACCGGTGTCGACACCGGCAAGGGGCGGCTGCCCGACCCCGCGGAGATCTTCGAGGTCTGTCGCCGGGTGCTGGCCCGGGGTCCGGTCGAACCCGATCTGGCGGGCCGCCACGTGGTGATCAGCGCGGGCGGTACGCGCGAGCCCCTCGACCCGGTGCGTTTCCTCGGCAACCGCTCGTCCGGCAAGCAGGGCTACGCCCTGGCGCGTACCGCTCTCGCGCGTGGCGCCCGGGTGACGCTGATCGAGGCCAACACCGGTCTGCCCGACCCGGCCGGTGCCGACATGGTGCGCGTGGGGACCGCCGTGCAGCTGCGCGAGGCCGTGCTGAAGGCCGCCGCGGACGCCGACGCGGTCGTGATGGCCGCGGCGGTCGCCGACTTCCGCCCCGCCGAGTACGCCCAGGGGAAGATCAAGAAGAAGGACGGCCGGGAGCCCGCCCCCATCGCCCTGGTCCGCAACCCCGACATCCTCGCCGAGGTGTCCGCCGAGCGTGCCAGGCCGGGACAGGTCGTCGTGGGCTTCGCCGCCGAGACCGACGACGTGCTCGCCAACGGCCGCGAGAAGCTCCGTCGCAAGGGCTGCGACCTCCTGGTCGTCAACGAGGTGGGGGAGCGCCGAACGTTCGGCTCCGAGGAGAACGAGGCGGTGGTGCTCGCGGCCGACGGCGGAGAGACCCAGGTGCCGTACGGACCCAAGGAAGCGCTCGCCGACACGGTGTGGGACCTCGTGTCGCCGCGGCTCGGATGAAAATCCTGTGTCGGGTTCCGGCAGGCCGAATCCCTTGAAATATGGGGGTAAAACGTGCGATCCCCAGGGTTTCGGACTGCCTGGGAGAGGAGTGTGGAGGGTCACAGATCGCTCAAAGGGCGAGACATGCTGTCCGCCGGACGAATACGACCGATAAACTGGCGCTGGACTATGCCGGGCGCAGCTCCCGGCAGTCCGCCAAATGATCAGCCAGCAGCCGCTGCAACCCCAGGGAGCGATGTGTCCCGCCGTCTCTTCACCTCGGAGTCCGTCACCGAGGGCCACCCCGACAAGATCGCCGACCAGATCAGCGACACCATTCTCGACGCGTTGCTCCGCGAGGACCCCCGGTCCCGCGTCGCCGTCGAGACCTTGATCACCACTGGTCTGGTCCACGTAGCGGGTGAGGTCACGACCAAGGCCTACGCCGACATCCCCACCCTTGTCCGCAACAAGGTCCTGGAGATCGGCTACGACTCCTCGAAGAAGGGCTTCGACGGCGCCTCCTGCGGTGTCTCGGTGTCCATCGGGGCGCAGTCTCCCGACATCGCGCAGGGCGTCGACACGGCGTACGAGCAGCGGGTCGAGGGCGACGAGGACGAGCTCGACAAGCAGGGCGCCGGCGACCAGGGCCTGATGTTCGGCTATGCCTGCGACGAGACGCCCGAGCTGATGCCGCTCCCGATCCACCTCGCGCACCGGCTCTCCCGGCGGCTCTCCGAGGTCCGCAAGAACGGGACCATCCCGTACCTGCGCCCCGACGGCAAGACCCAGGTCACCATCGAGTACGACGGTGACAAGGCCGTCCGCCTCGACACCGTGGTGGTCTCCTCGCAGCACGCCAGCGACATCGACCTCGACTCGCTGCTCGCGCCCGACATCCGCGAGTTCGTCGTCGAGCACGTGCTCGCGCAGCTCATCGAGGACGGCATCAAGCTCGACACCGACGGCTACCGGCTCCTGGTCAACCCGACCGGGCGCTTCGAGATCGGCGGCCCGATGGGCGACGCCGGCCTGACCGGTCGCAAGATCATCATCGACACCTACGGCGGCTACGCCCGGCACGGCGGCGGCGCCTTCTCGGGCAAGGACCCGTCGAAGGTGGACCGCTCGGCCGCGTACGCCATGCGCTGGGTCGCGAAGAACGTCGTCGCCGCGGGTCTCGCCGCCCGTTGCGAGGTCCAGGTCGCGTACGCGATCGGCAAGGCCGAGCCGGTCGGCCTGTTCGTCGAGACCTTCGGCACCGCCGCCGTCGACACCGAGAAGATCGAGCACGCCATCGGCGAGGTCTTCGACCTCCGTCCGGCCGCGATCATCCGCGACCTCGACCTGCTCCGCCCGATCTACGCCCAGACCGCCGCCTACGGCCACTTCGGCCGTGAGCTGCCCGACTTCACCTGGGAGCGCACCGACCGGGTGGACGCGCTGCGCACGGCGGCCGGGCTCTAGGCCGGCCGCTGCCCGTACCGTACGCCGGGGCCCGGACACCGCACGCGGTGTCCGGGCCCCGGCGCGTTCGGCCCCGGTTCCTCGATGCGGCCGCTGTCAGTGCCCTCTGATAGGAATTTGGCTGTGAGCAGCGAGAACAAGCGGTCCGAGGACCCCGGCGACGAGGCCCCGGAGCAGCTCGCGCTGATCAGGGAGACGGTGCGCCGGGCCGACGTGCCCCGGGCCAAGCCCCGGACCTGGCGCGGCGCCGCGCTCGCCAAGGAGCTGCCCGTCGCCCGGGTGCTCGTCAACAAGGGCGCCCTCCATCTCGACCAGTACTTCGACTACGCGGTGCCCGAGGAACTGGACGCCGAGGCGCGGCCCGGGGTGCGGGTCCGGGTCCGGTTCGGGGCCGGGGGCCGCCAGGTCCGGGGCGGCCGCCGCGAGGGCGGGGGGCTGATCGACGGCTTCCTGATCGAGCGGCGCGCCGAGTCGGACTACCAGGGCGCCCTCGCGGCGCTCGCCTACGTGGTGTCGCCCGAGCCGGTGCTGGGGCCGGAGCTGCTGGCCCTCGCCCGCGCCGTCGCCGACCGGTACGCGGGCAGTCTCGCCGATGTGATCCAGCTCGCCGTGCCGCCGCGCAACGGGAAGGCCGAGTCGAAGCCCTCGCCCGCGCCGCTGCCGCCGCCGCCCGTGCCGCCGGCGGGGAGCTGGCAGCGGTACGCGCAGGGACCGGCGTTCCTGCGGGCGCTGGCGGAGGGGGGCGCGCCCAGGGCCGTATGGACGGCGCTGCCCGGGCCCCACTGGCCCGAGGAGATCGCCCGGGCCATGGCCGCCACCCTCGCGTCCGGGCGCGGCGCGCTGCTCGTCGTTCCCGACGGCCGGGCCGCCGCGCGGGTGGACACCGCGCTCACCGCGCTGCTCGGCCGGGGGCGCCACGCGCTGCTCACCGCCGACTCCGGGCCGGAGAAGCGGTACCGCGAGTGGCTCGCCGTCCGGCGCGGCTCGGTGCGGGCGGTCGTCGGGACCAGGGCGGCCATGTTCGCCCCGGTCGCCGACCTCGGCCTGGTCGCCGTCTGGGACGACGGGGACGCCAGCCACAGCGACGACAACGCCCCCTTCCCACACGTGCGCGAAGTGCTCGAACTGAGGGCCGCGCACAGCCGGTGCGCCTTCCTCCTCGGCGGCACGAGCTGCACGGTGGAGGCCGCCCAGCTGGTGGAGAGCGGCTGGGCGCTGCCGCTGCGCGCCGACCGGGAGCAGCTGCGGACCGCGGCCCCCCTCGTGCGTACGGTCGACGACGGGGAGCTGGCACGGGACGGGGCGGCGCGCGCGGCCCGGTTGCCCAGCCTGGCCTGGCAGACGGTGCGGGACGGGCTGCGCCGCGGCCCGGTGCTGATCCAGGTGCCCCGCCGCGGCTACGTGCCCCGGCTGGCCTGCGAGCGCTGCCGCGAGCCCGCCCGCTGCCGGCACTGCGCGGGGCCGCTCCAGGCGCCCGACCAGCGGGACCTCGACTGCGCGTGGTGCGGGCGGCCCGAGACCGCCTGGCACTGCCCGGCCTGCGGCTCCGGGCGGCTGCGGGCCCGGATTGTCGGCGCCCGGCGGACCGCCGAGGAGCTGGGCCGGGCCTTTCCCGACGTGCCCGTGCGGACCTCCGGCCGCGACCACATCCTCGACGCGGTGCCGGACATGCCCGCGCTGGTCGTCAGCACCCCCGGTGCCGAGCCGGTGGCCGAGGGCGGCTACGCGGCGGCGCTGCTGCTGGACGGCTGGGCGATGGTCGGTCGCCCCGATCTGCGGGCCGGTGAGGAGGCGCTGCGGCGCTGGACGGCCGCCGCGGCGCTGGTGCGCGGGCAGCCGGAGGGCGGCACGGTGGTGGTCGTCGCCGAGCCGACGCTGCGGCCGGTGCAGGCCCTGGTGCGCTGGGACCCGGTGGGGCACGCCCGCCGTGAGCTGGCGGACCGGGCCGAGCTGGGCTTTCCCCCGGTGTCCCGGATGGCTTCGGTGGCCGGTACGCCGGAGGCGCTGGCCGAGTTCCTCGCGGCGGCCGAACTGCCGCCGCAGGCCGAGACACTGGGCCCGGTCCCGGTGCCGGCCGCCGCGCCGGGGCGGCCCCGCAGACCCGGCCAGGCCCCGCCCGGGGAGTCCTGGGAGCGGGTGCTGCTCCGGGTGCCGCCGGGCAGCGGGGCGGCGCTGGCGCACGCCCTGAAGACCGCGCAGGCGGCACGGCTGGCCCGGGGCGGCGGCGAGCGCGTCCGAATCAGGGTCGATCCGCCGGACATCGGCTGACGGCCGGGACCTGGAAGAGCGCCCCGGCATGGGGCTGCCCCGCCGCACGGGGCGTGCGACGGGGCAGCGGACGGGCGGGTGTGGGCGGTCAGCCGTTGCGCGGGCCGGGGAAGGCGCCCGGGCGCAGGTCCTCGCGCAGTGACGGGCGGTCCGTCGACGGCTGCGGCGGCATGGAACGGGCTGCGGGCACGGCGGGCAGCGCGGGCGAACCGGCGGATCCCGGGACGGGCAGGCCGTGCGGCACGGCGGCCTCCCCGGCGGTCTCGGCCGCCCCCGGCTGCCGGGTGTTGCGGCGTGCTCCGTAGCGGCGGTGCACCGCCTGCTTGGTGACCCCGAGCGCGGAGCCCACCGCGTCCCAGGAGAAGCCCAGCGAGCGGTCGAAGTCGACCGCGGCGGTGACCAGCGTCTCGACGCTGTCGCGCAGTTCCTGTGCCAGCCTGACGGTGGGGGCCGGGGCCCTGCCGTAGACGACGAAGCCCGTGGACGGGCCGGAGCGGCGCGGACGGTAGACGTTGCCCAGTTGCGCGGTGAGCGTGCGCAGTGCGTCCACCTGCCGCCGGACCCGCTCGATGTCCCGCACCAACAGATGCAGACTGGCCCTCGCTTGGGCGTCGTGGGTTGCGTGGTCGGCCATGAAGAAGCCTCTCGAACCGGCGTTGAAAGGGATCGGGCCGCACCAGGGCGGCTCGCTTCGGTCAATCTCTCTTGACCAACGCCCGAGCTGTGGTTCTGGTCACGCTTCAGGGGCGCGTACGCCCTACAAAGGGGCGCACGGGCATGCGTACGCCCCCTGATGCTCCGGCCCATAGACTTGTGCGTTGCTCGTCACCGCACTTCGGCCCGAGAGGCAGTCAGCCACCCATGAAGCTCGTCTTCGCAGGCACCCCCGAGGTAGCCGTACCCGCCCTGGACGCCCTGATCGCCTCCGACCGGCACGAGGTGGCCGCTGTCGTGACCCGGCCCGACGCCCCCGCCGGCCGGGGACGCCGCCTGGTCGCCAGCCCGGTCGCCGAACGCGCCGAGGAGGCGGGCATCGAGGTGCTCAAGCCCGCCCGGCCGCGCGACGAGGACTTCCTCGCCCGGCTGCGGGAGATCGCCCCGGACTGCTGTCCGGTCGTCGCCTACGGGGCGCTGCTGCCCAAGGCGGCGCTCGCCGTGCCCGCCCGCGGCTGGGTCAACCTGCACTTCTCGCTGCTGCCCGCCTGGCGCGGCGCGGCCCCGGTGCAGCACGCGGTGATGGCCGGGGACGAGCTGACCGGCGCATCGACCTTCCTGATCGAGGAGGGGCTCGACTCCGGCCCGGTGTACGGCGTCCTCACCGAGGAGGTGCGCCCCACCGACACCAGCGGCGACCTGCTCACCCGGCTGGCGTTCGCCGGAGCGGGGCTGCTCGCGGCGACGATGGACGGCATCGAGGACGGCACCCTGCACGCCGTGGAGCAGCCGGCCGAGGGCGTCACCCTCGCCCCGAAGATCACCGTCGAGGACGCCCAGGTGCAGTGGTCCGCGCCCGCGCTCCGGGTCGACCGGGTGGTGCGCGGCTGCACGCCCGCGCCCGGCGCGTGGACCCTGTTCCGCGGCGAGCGGCTGAAGCTGATCCAGGCCGTGCCCGTCCTCGACCGCACCGACCTGGCCCCCGGCGAGCTGTCCGCCGCGAAGAACAACGTCCACGTGGGCACCGGATCGCACGCCGTGGAGCTGCTCTGGGTCCAGCCGCAGGGCAAGAAGCCGATGCGGGCCGCGGACTGGGCGCGCGGGGTACGGATCGCCCCCGGCGAGCTGCTGGGGAACTGAGGAACATTCCGGCCGCGGCGGCGACGTAGGCTGGGAGGGTTCGCCCCCTCACCCCCAGCGGAGCACCTTTCACGTGAACGACCAGCAGCGTCGCCGTCCCGCCAAGCCCCATCGCCGTCCGCAGAAGGACCCGGTCCGCTTCCTCGCCTTCGAGGCCCTGCGGGCGGTCGACGAACGCGACGCGTACGCGAACCTCGTCCTGCCCCCGCTGCTGAAGAAGGCCCGTGCCAAGGGCGACTTCGACCACCGGGACGCGGCGCTGGCGACCGAGCTGGTCTACGGCACGCTGCGCCGCCAGGGGACGTACGACGCGATCGTCGCGGCCTGCATCGACCGGCCGCTGCGCGAGGTCGACCCGCCGGTCCTGGACGTGCTGGACATGGGCGTGCACCAGCTGCTCGGCACCCGCATCCCCACCCACGCGGCGGTCTCCGCCAGCGTGGAGCTGGCCCGGGTGGTGCTCGGCGAGGGGCGGGCCAAGTTCGTCAACGCGGTGCTGCGCAAGGTCGCCGCGGACGACCTCGACGGCTGGGTGGCCCGGGTGGCCCCGCCCTACGAGGAGGACGCCGAGGACCACCTCGCCGTCGTGCACTCGCACCCGCGCTGGATCGTCTCGGCGCTGTGGGACGCGCTGGGCGGCGGCCGGGCCGGGATCGAGGACCTCCTCGACGCGGACAACGAACGGCCCGAGGTCACCCTGGTCGCCCGCCCCGGCCGCGCCACCACCGACGAGCTGCTCGACGCGCTCGGCGAGGAGAACGGCCTGCCGGGCCGCTGGTCGCCGTACGCCGTGCGGATGGCGGAGGGCGGCGAGCCCGGCGCGCTGGAGGCGGTGCGCGAGGGCCGGGCCGGGGTCCAGGACGAGGGCAGCCAGCTGGTGGCCGCCGCGCTGGCCGCCGTACCGCTGGAGGGGAGCGACAGCCGCTGGCTGGACGGCTGCGCGGGCCCCGGCGGCAAGGCCGCCCTGCTGGCCGCGCTCGCCGCGGAACGGGGCGCCGCCCTGCTCGCCGCCGAGAAGCAGCCGCACCGGGCCCGGCTCGTCGAGCACGCCCTGGCCGGGAACCCGGGCCCGTACCAGGTGATCACCGCGGACGGCACCCGGCCGCCGTGGCGGCCCGGCAGCTTCGACCGGGTGCTGATGGACGTGCCCTGCTCGGGCCTCGGCGCCCTGCGCCGCCGCCCGGAGGCGCGCTGGCGCCGCCGCAAGGAGGACCTGGAACAGTTCGCGCCGCTGCAACGCGCCCTGCTCCGCGAGGCTTTGAAGGCCGTCCGGGTCGGCGGTGTGGTCGGCTACGCCACCTGCTCGCCGCATCTCGCGGAGACCCGGACGGTGGTCGAGGACGTGCTCAGGGGGCGCGGCGGCCAGGCCGTCGAGGCGGAGTGGGTGGACGCCCGCCCGCTGATGCCGGGTGTGCCCGCGCTGGGCGACGGCCCCGACGTACAGCTCTGGCCGCATCTGCACGGCACGGACGCGATGTACCTGGCGCTGCTGCGGCGTACCGCCTGAGCTCCGCGGTCGTCCGCGACCGGGAGCGCCGGTTCCGGGCCCGCGTCGCTGCGTCTCTCCGTGGCCGCCGGGCCCACGACCGCCGGGGAGGCCCTGCGGGTCGCGGCCGAGCACTTCGCCTTCTGCCCGGACGACGTCCGGCAGAGCCGGCGGCCGCAGCCCCCGGCCGCGTGCGCCGAGCGGATCCTCGGCGCCGGCCGGTGGGACTTCTGGTGGAACTGATTCGCTGGGGCGCCGGGCCGGCCGGGCGCCCGCGCCCGCCCGAATCGCCACCTATGGAGTGGCCGGAGCCTCATGATCACGCGAACTGTAATGATCCCGTGAGGCTTTGGCCCGCACCAAGGCGGGGAAGTGGCGCGGAACATGGCAGTCTTGGGGGCATGGCCCAGATCAACCCCAGCATCCTGTCCGCCGACTTCGCCCGCCTCGCCGAGGAGGCCGAGGCCGTCGAAGGCGCCGACTGGCTGCACGTCGACGTGATGGACAACCATTTCGTGCCCAACCTGACGCTCGGCGTGCCGATCGTCGAGTCGCTCGCCCGGGCCACGGACACCCCGCTGGACTGCCACCTGATGATCGAGGCCCCCGACCGCTGGGCCCCGCAGTACGTCGAGGCGGGCGCCGGTTCCGTCACCTTCCACGCGGAGGCCGCGGCGGCCCCGGTACGCCTCGCGCGGGAGATCCGCGCCAAGGGTGCCCGCGCGTCCATGGCGCTCAAGCCCGCGACGCCGATCGAGCCGTACGAGGACCTGCTCCCCGAGCTGGACATGCTGCTGATCATGACGGTCGAGCCGGGCTTCGGCGGCCAGGCCTTCCTGGACATCATGCTGCCGAAGATCCGCCGCACCCGTGAGCTGATCTCCAAGCACGGACTCGAACTGTGGCTCCAGGTCGACGGCGGGGTCTCCGCCTCCACCATCGAGCGGTGCGCCGAGGCCGGAGCCGACGTCTTCGTCGCGGGCTCGGCGGTGTACGGGGCGAAGGACCCGGCCGAGGCGGTGCGCGCGCTGCGCACCCGGGCCGAGCAGGCCACCGCCTCGGCGGCCTGGGCGTGCGGCCACTGACACCGCCGCCGCGGTCCGTCCCTCCCGCTCGCGGGTCGGGCAGGCCAAGGGCAGATGAACGCGGTCCGACGAGGCCGATCAGGGGGCGCCGGATCTGACAGGATGAACGGCGTATCGAGAGTGTGAACAGCAGTGAGGAGAGCGCGGTGTCTGCAATGTCGGCGGGCCGGTCCGCCCTGCGGATGGGGCCCGCGGAGCTGGTGCAGGCGGCGGCCATGGCCCGCCGCTTCTACCTCGAGGGAAAGTCGAAGATCCAGATCGCCGAGGAGTTCGGGGTCAGCCGCTTCAAGGTGGCCCGGGTCCTGGAAACGGCACTGGAACGCGATCTCGTGAGGATCGAGATCCGTGTCCCCGCGGAACTGGACGCCGAGCGCTCCGACGCGCTCCGGGCCCGCTACGGGCTGCGCCACGCGGTCGTCGTCGAATCCCCGGCGGAGGAGCAGGACGACGCACCGGACCCGGAGAACCTGGGCGAGGTCGCGGCCGATCTGCTCGGCGAACTGGTGAACGAGGGCGATGTGCTGGGGCTGGCCTGGGGCCGCTCCACCATCCACATGGCCGCGGCGCTCGACCGGCTGCCGCCGTGCACGGTCGTGCAGCTCACCGGGGTGTACGACGCGGGGACGGCGGAGCGCGGCTCGGTCGAGGCGGTCCGGCGGGCCGCCCAGGTCTCCGGCGGCGAGGCCCACCCCATCTACGCGCCGATGCTGCTGCCGGATCCGGCCACGGCCGCGGCCCTGCGCCACCAGACGGGCATCGCCCGCGCCTTCGACTACTTCGACAAGGTGACCGTCGCGGCGGTGTCCATCGGCTCCTGGGAGCCGGGCATCTCGACCGTCCACGACATGCTCTCCGACCAGGAGCGGGCGCACTACGCCTCGCTCGGCGTCGCGGCGGAGATGTCGGCGCACCTCTTCGACACCGAGGGCCGTCGGGTCGGCCGGGACCTGGGCGAGCGGTGCATCACGGTCGAGGCCGACCGGCTGCGCCGGATTCCCGAGGTGGTGGCGATCGCGGGCGGCCAGCGCAAGGCCGCGGCGATCGGAGCGGTGCTGCGCTCCGGTCTCGTCACCAGCCTGGTGACGGACACGGCCGCGGCGGACTATCTGCTGACCGAGTCGGCGGCGCCGCTGCGCCCGGCGCTGGAGCGCGCCGACCCGGACGGCGACTGACCGGCGACCGGCCCGGGACACGGGTCCGCCCGGACGGCGCGTACGTCGTCCGGGCG
>NZ_JBHJQP010000228.1:0-10599 GCF_042262625.1 Streptomyces sp. NPDC056347
GGCGCCAGAGGTCTGTCCGGGCACGGACGCACGAATCCGGGCACAGCGGCCGGGCCGGGTCCCTCGCGAGGCGTCCGCGCGATCGTCTCAGCCGCTCGTCAGCGTCCTGTCAGGGGCGGGGGGCATAGTTATGGGTGTCGGAAGGGAACGGCCCGGAAGAACGGACCGGCCCCGAGGACGAGGAGAGGTGCCCGGAGTGGCTTATCGGGGACCGGAGTCCGCTTCAGTCGGGCGCAAGCCCACGCAGGTTCGAATCCTGCCCTCTCCGCCAGTGCCCCGGTCCGCCCCAGACGGGTGGGCCGGGGCTTTCGCACGGGCACGCGTGCGGCTCGCGGCCGGCCACGAGAGACGTGACCACTTGATGCCGGCAGGCCTGTCCCGCCGGCTGGAGGCCACCGGCTCGCGGGGCCTCACCGGTTCCGGCCGACGTGTTCGGGCCCGGCGGCTTTCCGGCATCACCGATGCGGACCGCCACGCGCGCCCTCGGCGCCGCCACCCCGAGCACACCCACTGCGCTGCCCTGACAGCCTGTCCGGTTCAGTCCCGGACGGTGGCGAGCCAGTCGGTCAGCAGGCTGTTGACCTCGTCGGGGCGCTCCTGCTGGATCCAGTGGCCACAGCCGTCCAGGAGGTGGGAGGCGGACAGGGCGGGGAGGGTGGCGGGGTAGGCGTCGATGGCGTCGGCCATCCAGGTGGTGGACGCGTCCAGTGCTCCGCCGAGGAACAGGGCGGGCTGTTCGATCGGGGCTCCGCGGTGGGGGGCGAGGTCCTCCCAGTCGCGGTCCATGTTGCGGTAGCGGTTGAGGGCGCCGGTCAGGCCGGTGCGCTCGAACTCCGCGGCGTAGAAGTCGAGGTCCTCCTCGCTCAGCCAGGCCGGGAGCGGGCCGGCGGGGAAGCGGTCGCGCAGCCGGCCGCCGGGGGCGACGAAGTGCGGGTCGGGCTCTCCCTTGGCCGGCATGGTGTCGGCGGACAGGGCCGCGTAGAAGCCCGCGAGCCAGCCCCGGACGTCGGGCTCGATCTCCGCCTCGGCGCGGCCGGGCTCCTGGAAGTAGGAGACGTAGAACTCCTGCCCGGGGCCGCCGATCCGGCCGAAGACGTCGGTGGGGCGGGGGCCGCCGGGCGGCGCGTACGGGACGCTCAGCAGGCCGACCGCGCGGAAGACCCCGGGGTGCAGCAGGGCGGAGGCGGCGGCGATGTTGGAGCCCCAGTCGTGGCCGACGACCACCGCGCTCTCCTCGCCGAGGGCGCGCACGACGGCGACGTTGTCCTCCACCAGGTCGAGCATCCGGTAGGCGTCGGTCGCGGCGGGTTTGGAGGAGCGGCCGTAGCCGCGTACGTCGATCGCCACCGCCCGGTATCCGGCCGCGGCGAGGGCCGGGAGCTGGCGGCGCCAGGAGTACCAGGACTCGGGGAAGCCGTGCACGAGCAGGACCAGCGGGCCGGTGCCCTGCTCGGCCAGGTGCAGGCGCCCGGCAGGGGCTTCGACGATGCGGTGGCGGAGTGCGGCGGTCGGCTCGGATTGCATGGCGGAGTTCTCCTCGGTTCGCGGGCGGCCGGCGGGTACCCGTCGATCATGCGGCGCGGCGGCCCCTCGGCGCGATCGGCGTTGCCGTCCTGGCAAGATCGCAGGACAGGGCGGTGGAACGGCACGGCAGGAAGGTGCGGAAAAGGTGGCAGTCGACGACGTGGACGGCACGCTGGCCGCGATGGGGCCCCGGTTGCGGGCCGCGCGCGAGCACCACGGGGCGACGCTGACCGGTGTCAGCCGCGCGACCGGCATCTCGGCCAGCACGCTGTCCCGGATCGAGACCGGCCGGCGCAGGCCCACCCTGGAGGTGCTGCTGCACCTGTCGAAGGAGTACGGCGTCTCCCTGGACGAGCTGGCCGGCACCGCGCCCGGCACCGGGGCCGGGCCACGCGCCGCGGCGCCGCTGAGCTTCGGCGACGACAAGGCGGTGCTGCCGCTGACCCGGTACGTCGGCGGCCTGCACGCCCACAAGCACGTCCTGCCCGCCCTTGAGACCCCGCCCGCGCGGCCCCGTCAGGTCTCCCACGACGGCCACGAGTGGCTGTGCGTCCTGTACGGGCGGCTGTGGCTCGCCCTCGGCGACCAGGACCTCGTCCTGACCCCCGGGGAGGTCGCCGAGTTCGACACGCGCACCCCGCACGGGGTGGCGAACGCCGGCCCCGGCGGACCGGTCGAGTACCTGATCATGTTCGGCCCCCAGGGCGAGCGTCTGCGGCCGCACGGCCGGCCGTCGAGGGACTGACGGCAGCAGGGCTGTCGAACGGGTACGTGTGACGGGCCGCGTGCCTCGCCGGTGACAACCGCACCGCTTCGTCCGGTCTCGTTCGCCACGCCGTCCGGCTCTGCCGGTGACAAGAGGTGCCGTGAGCGAGCGGCGAACCAGGTGCCAAGTGCCCCGTCAGCAGCTTTCAGTTCGAAGATCGGTCCCCTCGCCGGGAAGCAGCGCGGGGACCGATCACCCAGTTCTAGGCAAATGCCGTGATTGGCAAGGCAGTTGACGCCGTAGTCTCCCTGGATGACTACCGTTTCCGTCGCAGGTCTCGCACGTTCATGCACATCTGTCGGCGACCTGCTCGCCGAGGTCCGCCCCGAGCAGTGGAAGGATCCGACGCCGTGCACGGACTGGAACGTACGCGAGGTGGTGGCCCACCTGGTCGGCATGGACCTGGTGTTCGCAGCCATGATCGAGGGTGGCCCGATGCCCGAACGCGGAGTGGACCGCCTCGGTGACGACCCGGTCGGCGCCTACCGGACCTCCAGTGCTTCGCTGCTGGCGGCTTTCTCCGCCCCCGGGGTGCTTGAGCGGAGTTATGCCAGCCCCTTGGGGAGCGCCACGGGCGCCGAGCGTCTGCAGATCCGCCTGTACGATCTGCTCGCTCACGGCTGGGACCTCGCTCAGGCCACCGGAATCCCTGCCCGGCTGCCCGAGGACCTTGCCGAGCAGGCCCTGGCGTTCGCTCGGGCCCAGCTCTCTCCCCAGTCCCGAACGGGACGATTCGCCGAGCCGCACCCCGTCGAGGAGACCTCTCCGGCTATTGATCGCCTTGCCGCGTTTCTCGGCCGGCCGGTCCCACCGCAGCTGTGAGTGGACCGGCCGAGTGCAACGGACCGCCCCGAAGCCACGCTCGCTGATGCTCTCTGGGCCTTGATGAAATGCAGGCCGTGAGCGCCTGATGGACAGGGGACTCATTCGTTCTGGGCGCTCTGCTCGATCTGGTCGTCGAACAGGCTCCGGGCGATGGCCGCGTAGCGGCTCGCGCTGGTGTGGGACAGGTTGAGGACCGGGGCGAGATGCAGTGGGCCGGCGCCGACGGTCAGTGCCTCGTGAAGTACCCGGTCGCCGCGGATGCGTTCGAGGTGGACGCCCTGGCGCAGCAGGTGCCGTTCAAGGAACGAGGGGCTGGCGGACCCGGTTCCCAGGGCCGCCTTCGCGTGGATCAGGACGTGCCCCGCCCGCCCGCGGCGCCCGGGGTGTCCCGGCGGCTGCGGACGACGGGGCTTCCCGGGCGCCCTCGGCGGATCATGCCCGGCCGCGGGCCACCTCCTCGTCCTCGCGGGCCATCCGCAGGAGCGCGTCGACCATGCCCTCGTCGAGCATGGTCTGCGCGGCGATGTCGGCCGCGTCGCCGAAACCGATGTCGAACAGGGCGACGCTCACGGTGTACTCGTCCGCCACGTGCCACGTGCCGAAGCTCCACTCGTCGCCGGATCCCGGTGTCCCGTCCGGCCGCAGCACCTGCACCCGCTGCGCCCCCGGCGAGAACCCGAACTCGGCGAAGCGGAACCGCAGCCCCTGGCCGATGGCCTTGCTGTACGCCTCCTTCAGCGTCCACAGCCGCACCAGCGCGGAGTTGCGCCACTGCTCCTCCAGGCCGTCGAGCACCTCCCTCTCGTACGGTGTGCAGATCTGCCGTTCCACGGCCGAGCCCCGCAGCCGGCGGCTCTCCAGTTCGGCGTCCACACCGATCCAGCCGCGCCGTGTGACACCGACGACCAGCAGGTCGGCGGTGTGGCTGAGGCTGATGTCGACCTGGTCGCAGCCGCGCAGGTACGGGCGGCCGCCGGGCTTGTAGGCGAGGTCTATGTCGGCCGGCCGGGCCTCGAGGACCGCTCCCGCGGCGTACTTGAGCAGCATCCGGGACGCCAGGAACCGGGCGCGCACGTCCTCGTTGCTCATCCCCCGGTAGCGTTCCCAGTCCCGCCCGAGCAGCGGCATCAGGGCGCTCTCCGCGCCGTCGCTGGGCAGCCAGTCCGGCAGCCAGTCCTCCAGGCGCGCGTACATCACCACGCTGGCCCGCTCGGCCAGTTCGTCCCGCACGGTGTGCCAGGGGCCCATGGGGGTGACCAGGACCGGCGCGGACAAGGTGGTGAGCGCGGTGGGGGCGGGCAGGACCTCCGAGGCGGCCGCGGCGGTCGTCACGCCGTGTTCTCCCGTGCCGTGGTGCGCAGCAGGTCGGTGAGGGCACCGACGTCCGCCATTCCGCTCACCATGTCGTGCAGGGGCACGTCGCCGAGGGCGGGGTGGCGGTCGCGCAGCCGCTGCGCGAGGTCCATCAGCATCAGCGAGTCGAAGCCCAGGTCCTCGTACAGGCGGCTGTCGCCGCCGGTGGGGGGCCGGCCGGTCTCCAGTGCCGCGACGACGTCGTCGGTCACCCTGTCGAGCAGCAGTTCACTCATGTCGTCCTCCGGTGCGTGCCCTCGGGCACGCGGTCAGCTGGTCGCCAGCGGGCTGTCGTACAGGTCGAAGCTCGTGCCCTCGCGGTAGCGGCGCTGCAGTTCGGTGAAGACCTCGTCCTCGGGGCCCGGGGCGTTGCCCGGCAGGCCGATGCCGAGCCGGGTGCAGATGCGCAGCAGCGCGACCACGAGCCAGTCCGGCGAGGCGAGGAACGTGTCGGGGCCGCCCTGCTGGTGGCGCCACACGCCGAGGCAGGCGGCGGCGGCGAGGACCAGCGTGTACCGGTCGGCCAGCGCGTAGGTGTGCGGGTTGGCGAGGCTGGCGCGGTTCAGCGGTGCCAGCGTGGCGCAGGAGTTGCGCAGCCTGCGCAGTTCCTCGACGAGGTGGTCCACCAGGGGGCGCAGGACGGCACGGTGTCCGGTGTGGTCGAGGCTGTCCTGGGCGGCGAGGAGTTCGGCGCACAGCGGGTCGTGGGCGGCGAAGGTGCCCAGGCGGCGCAGGTCGAGCGTGGGCAGTTCGTCCCGCAGCCGCAGCAGGGAGCCGTCCGAGGGTGCGTCCACCAGCCAGGAGCGCCGGGCGAGGGCGGGCAGTTGCGGGCTGATCGTGGACAGCGCGGCGGCGGCCCCGGCATGGCCGAGGCTGGTCAGCGGCAGGTCGCGCACATGCTTCTGGAAGATCCCGAACTCCCCGTCGCGTACGTAGATGCTGGAGCCGAGCAGCACCGACAGTTCGTGCACGGCGTCGTTGAGGAGGATCGGCAGCAGGTACTTGGCGGCAGCGGCGTAGACGCCGGTGACGCCGTGTCCGAAGCCGGCCGCGCGGGTCGCCGCCAGCGCCAGGCTGTCGCAGATCAGCAGGTCGGTGAAGGCTCCGCTCAGGGTGCGGCGGGCCTGGGGGTTGCGTTCCACGGGCCGTCCGCCCACGCCGTGGCCGGCGGCGAACCGTGCGGCGGTGCGCAGCGCGGTGTCGCCTCCGGCGAGGACCATCGAGGGCAGGATGCCGCGGGTGAACGCGAAGGTCCTCAGGGCCAGGTCGACGCCGCTGCCCTCCTCGCCGAGCAGGCTCTCGTCGGGTACCGGGCAGTCGGTGAACTCCAGGCCGGTCTTGCGGCAGCCGCGCATCCCCGCCATCGGGTAGGACTCCAGGTCGTGCACCCGGTCCCCGGGCAGCGCGGCCCGGTCCAGGAACAGTGTGGAGTGGGCCCGGCTGCCCGGCTCGTCGGAGCTGCGGCACACGATGACCAGGCCCTGGGCCCGGTCGGCGTTGATGATGACCTGTTTGGAGCCGTTGAGCATCCGGGTGCCGCCGCTCGTGCGCAGGCTGAACTCGTCGCGCAGGAAGGCGTTCGCGTGGGCCAGTTCGCGGAAGGAGACGGCCAGCCGGCCGCCGCCGAGCAGCAGGTCGGCGGCCCAGCGCCGCTGGGTCCGGTTGCCGGCCGCCCACACCGAGGCGCCCGCGAGGCAGGAGAAGGCTCCGTATCCGACGCCGAGTGCCTGGTCGCGGCGGAACACCGAGCGCAGCACGCGGGCGAGGCTGTCGGCCCGCACGAGCCGGCCGCCGAGGGAGGCGGGCACGAACTCGGCGTTCAGGCAGGCGTCGTCGAGGGCCTGTTCGGCCTCCGGCAGCAGAGTGCCGCGTTCGTCGGCCGCGAGCAGGGCCGCGTGTCCGAGCGGGTTGCCCGGGTCCCAGGGGTCTCCGAGGCGCCGTTCGAGGTCGGCGACGCGTTCTTGCACCGCCGCCTCGGAGTTCAGGGGAGCCGGGATCCGCGTCCCCTGGGCCCCGGACCGGTCCCGTTCGACGAGCGTCGTCCCCAGTACCATCGATCCGCCGCCTTCCCAAGGGCAAAATGCCGTACGGACACCACTGCGCCGAGCTTCACCGCCCGCTCTGGAGAACCGCTCGAGATTCGCACGGGCCGTGGCACAGCCGCGCACCGGTCCGGCGCGGGCCGCCCTCCTGGGCGTGGCCGTCGGCGCGGCGCGGCGCGCGGCCCGTGCCCGGGGCCGGGGGCTTCGGTACACACTCGCGCTGACACGCCCCTGATATGCGTCTCTTCGGCCGTTCGCGCATGTCGCCGTCCCCTTCCGCGCTTCTTCGCGCGGCCCCCGCCCCGGACCGGCCGGCCCGGCGGGCCCGTCGCGCGGGGCCCGAGGGGGAACTCGAGAACGGCCACACGGGCGACGGAGCCGTCCTGGCATCGGCGGCCCTCGTGCGTACACCATCTGGGGTCCGGGTCCGCGGACGTGAGCACCGCCTGTCATCCGGCCGCGGCAGCGGCCCACACCGAGGGAGCACGATGGACAGCACACGACCCGCCCTGCGCCTGTTCGTCTTCCACCACGCGGGCGGCTCCCATCTGCTGTACCGCGCCTGGCCGTCCCGGCTGCCCGGCTCGTGGGACGTGCGGCTGATGGACGCCCCGGGGCACGGGCGGCTGCTCGACCTGCCGTACATCACGGACGCACGGCGGCTCGCCGACTTCTTCGTACGCCGCATCGAGCCCGAACTGACGTGCCCCTACGCCTTCTTCGGGCACAGCATGGGCGGTCTGGTGGCGTACGAGATCACGCGGCTGCTCGCGGCCCGTGGCCGCCCGCTGCCGGTGTGGCTCGGGGTGTCCGGGCGCGCCGCCCCTCGGCCGACGGACCTGCCTTCGCCGCGCCACGCCCTGCCCGACAGCGAGTTGCAGACGCACCTGGAGCTGCTCGGCGGGACTCCGGACGAGGTCTTCGACAACCCCACGCTGTGGGCGCGGTTCGCCCCGGTCATCCGGGCCGACCTGCAGCTCGCGGAGACCTGGCGTCCCGACCCGGACGCCGGGCCGCTGCCCGTCGCACTGTCCGCCTACGCGGGGCGCGAGGACCACTTCGTGCCGCCGCGGGACATGGCCGGCTGGCAGGAGCACACCGATCGCTTCCTCGGCCTGACGGTCCTCGACGGCGGCCACTTCTACTTCCAGGACGACCCGGGTCCGCTCCTCGCGCACGTCGAGCGGGACGCCGCCGCGGCGCTGGCCGGCGCCGGGCCGGCGCGCTCCCGGTGAGAGCCGGTGTCCGGACCCGGGCCGGGTGCGCGACCTGAGGCATCCGGCCCGGCGGACCACGGCAACTGGCTGAGTTTCCGACCTACTTCACTACTTGGGGAGAAGAGATGCAGTTCCGCATTCTCGGTCCCGTGGAAGTCCAGGACGAACAGACCGGTCTGAGGATCCTTCCCACGGGTGCCAAACAGCGCGCCCTGCTGGGCGCGCTGGTGGTGAAGACGGGGCAGAACGTGTCCGTGCACCGGCTCGTCGACGAACTGTGGGGGGAACATCCGCCCTCCAACGCGGCGAACGCCCTCCAGGCCCACGTGACCCGGCTGCGCCGCCTGCTGTCCGGATCGTCCGCCGACGCGCCCGAGTGGATCGTGACCCGGTCGCTCGGCTACACCCTGCGGCTCGACCCGGTCGACACGGACGCCGCGCACTTCCACCGCCTCGCGGAGCGGGGCAGGCGGCTACTGCGCGGCGATCCGGGACAGGCGGCCGAACTCCTGCGCAGGGCACTGTCGTTGTGGCGGGGGCCGGCTCTGGAGGGCAGCGTGCTCGGCGACATCTGCGCCCTGGAGGCGACACAGCTGGAGGAGCACCGCCTCGGCGCCCTGGAGGCGATGTACGAGGCGTACCTGAGCACCGGGCGGCATGGCGAGATCACCGGTGAGCTGAACGAGCTGACGGCGGACCACCCCATGCGGGAGCGGTTCTACCACCTGCTGATGGTGGCGTTCTACCGGTGCGGGCGGCAGGCGGAGGCGCTCGGCGTGTACGACCGGGCGCGCAAGCGCCTGGTGCACGAACTGGGCATCGAGCCGAGCCCCGCCCTGCGCGGCCTGCTGGAGTCGATCCTGAACCACGACCCGGCCCTGTCCCCGGCGGGCACGGCCGGGGTGCCGCCCGCCGTGGCGCCGGGGCCGCGGCCCGTGCCCGCGGTCGCCGCGCGGGAGCTCGTGCTGAGCGACGAGATCACCCGGCTGAAGCACCGTGTCGAAATGCTCCAGGGGCAGCACGAGCAGCTGCTCCGCCGTTTCCAGGAACTGGCCCTGTCCCACAGGGCCGGATGACGGGCCGCCGACGGGCGGGGACGGACGGACCCGGCCCGCTCGCCGGCCCGCTCGCCGCCGGCCGGCTCACCGGCCGCCGCCATGGCGTGTGCCGGCGGGTACGGGGCCCGGTCACGGGGCGGCGCGTCGCCGCACGGGCCCCCGGCGGTCCCGCCGAGGGCTCCGCCCGCGGCGGGCTCGCTGTGCGGGTGAGGTTCGATCACCAGAAGAAAGCCGGTCAGCCGGTTTCCGTATCGCCGATCCTCACGGGGCCGGGACCAGGCGGTCGCCGGCGCTCCCCGGAGTGAGCGTCACGGCCTCGGGACTGGCCACGAGGATGGACTGCTGCAACCGGCGCAGTACCGCCGAGGGCTCCAGGCCGAGCTCGCGCACGAGCGTCGCCCGCAGCCGCCGGTAGACCTCCAGCGCCTCGCCGCGCCGGCCCGAGCGGTGCAGCGCGAGCATGAACTGCGCGTGCAGATTCTCGTGAGTGCGGTGCCGGGCCACCAGCACGGTGAGCTCGGCGAGCAGTTCGCGGTGCCGCCCCAGGTGCAGATCGGCCTCGATGCGCTGGTCGAGCGCGCACAGACGGCTCTCGTCGAGCCGCTTGATCTCCATCTCGAGCTGCGGCCCGGCGGGCACGTCGGCGAACGCGCCCCCTTCCCACAGCGACAGCGCCTCGCGTAACTGCCGGGCCGCGCCGGGGTAGTCCCCCGCGTCCATGGCGCGGTAGCCCATCCCGGCGCGGCGCTCGAACTCCCGTACATCGTTGGCGCCGCCGCCGGTGGCGAGCAGATAGCCGCCCGGATGGGTCACGAGGACGTCCTTGGCGCCGCGCGGCGCCCCGCCCTCGGCGGCGCCCCGCTCCAGGGCCGCCCCGATGAGCTCGCGCAGCTGGAGCACGTAGGTCTGCAGGGTGGTGCGCGCGCTGCGCGGCGGCGTGGTACCCCACAGCTCCTTCATCAGGCAGGGGAGCGAAACGACCTGGTCCGCGTGGAGCGCGAGCAGCGCCAGGACCTGCCGGGGCTTAGGGGCCGTGGGCACGACGGAGACACCCTGCTCCCGCACCGTCAGCGCGCCCAATACGTTGATGTCCACAGCAGTCTCCCTGGGGTGGATGTTGCTGCTCGCGGGGGTTGCCCCCGACTACAGAAACATTAAAAAACGGGACGGACGGTTTGTCAATATAAAAACCGCAGTGCTGGTTTGGAAAAAATTCCCTCACCGCATCCACCGAGCCTCCGAAGATGCCCCATTTTTAACAACTTATAGGCATTCGAACTCTCACAGGAGGCCAGTCCGACCTTCTCACAGCCGCATAAAACAGTCCACTCGGTCTGCTTTGCTGTGCCGACTCCACCCGCAACCCCTCTTCGCGGGAGCCGCCGCCCCCGCACCCCTCCCCCACCCGGCCGCTGCCATCGCCGGGCGCGTACGCGGCTCACCGGCCGGTACGCGCCGACGAACCAGACGTGCGGCTTTGCCCGTCGGTACCCGCCGGCGCCTGTCAGCGCCAGCTCTGCGGGGCCTGGTACGTGGCCGCCGCCCACGGCCGCCACCGCACGGCAGGGCGGCCACCATCCGGTTCCCGCTCCTCCGCGCGCCGGGCGAGCAGCGAGAACAGCGTCGCCGTGAGCGCGACGAGCTCTTCCTCGCTGGCCGTGCCGCGCACGATCCGCAGCAGCGCGTTCTTGTCCTCGGCCTTGCGCTCGCCGCTTTCGATGCCGCCCATGGATCCTCCCTGATGTCGGGCTCACGATCGGCCGCGCCGCTCAAGAACGCATGGCTTCCCGCTCGAGAGACGCTATGGCGCGCAC
>NZ_JBHJQP010000229.1:0-10553 GCF_042262625.1 Streptomyces sp. NPDC056347
CGTGTGCTGACGGCCGGGCTTCCCGAGCGGGTGGGTTCGCCCTTCGGTCTGGTCCGGCGTCGGCTGCGGGACAAGCTGCCGCCCCGGTTGCCCGCGACTCCCGTACCGCCCGCTCCTGCGCAGGCGCCGGTGCGGCGGCTGATGCCGGAGTGCACCGAGTGCGGCGTACCGGGAAGGCCCGAGGCGTTCCGCGACGGACTCTGCCGCCCCTGCCGCGAGTCCGACCACACCCCCTGACGAAACGACGAGTCGGCCAAAAACACGAGCGGGGGCGGGGCGGAAGCCTGGCTCACGCGGGTGTCGCGACCGGGGACATCCTGGCCATCCACTGCTTGGCGCCCCACGCCTCGTACCGCGCCACCTCGGTGAACCCCAGCTTCGTCGCGAGGCGCATCGACCGGGTGTTGGCGGTCTGAGTGCGGAGCACCACCGATTCGCCGGGGCGCATGGCGGCGAACCAGGCCAGTGCTGCCGTGCAGGCCTCGGCGGCGTACCCGTGTCCCCAGGTCTCCGGCAGGAGCAGATAGCCGAGTTCGTCCTCCTCGGCATTCGGGGCGGTGCCACTGCGAAGCTCCGGTGGACGCCGGTTGAGCTCCAGGGTGCCGATCATCGTTCCGTCGAGCTCGATCACGAACAGGCCGGGGCGCTGCTCGGGTATCTCGGGCAACACGCGTTCGCACTCTTCCCGCGAGCGGGAGCCGCCCAGGTAGGTACCCACCTCCGGCGAGCTGAACAACTCGACGAACCCCGGACGGTCCCGGGGCTCGGGCGCGCGGAGCACGAGCCGCTCGGTCCTGATCGGTGCGGGAGGCCAGGCGGCGTAGGGGAGTTCAGTCATGGAGGCGAATCTAGCTCGGGCCTGCGGAGTGGCACGTGTCCCTTTGCCGGGACGTCCGTCGGCAGCGAGCCCCCCGGCCCGGATGCAGCGTCCGCCGGGGCCGGGCCAGGTGCGGTGGCGTTCCACTGGTAGGAGGTCACCGCAGGCCGTAGGACCCGGGCGGTCCCGGAAGGGGGACCTTCAGTCCTGTTCCCCGTGGCGGCCTCTCCTCCGGTTGCCGTCTCAAGGCCCTCGCGCATTCGCGCATCCGGCCCCCGCCGAGTGGCGGGGGCCGGTGGCTCGGGGCCGCCGAGGGCCCTTGGGTCAGCCGTGGAGCCTGGCGAGTTCCACGAGACGGGTGAACCCCTCGCGGGTGAGGGTCAGGTGGGGGCCGCGGGGGTTCTTGCTGTCGCGGATCAGGAATTCACCGGTCGCGTGCGCGTGGTCGGGTGCCCACTCGATGCACTGGCCCCCGTCGCCGCCGCTGTAGGTGCTCTTGACCCATCGCATGGTGTGCTGAGGGTCGGGCGTGCTGCTCATGTGGCGTGCTCCTCCAGGATCGTGCGAATCAGGGTCAGCGAATCTTCCTCGGACAGCGCCGCCATGCGGAGCCGGTCGAACATGCTGACGGCTGTCGCCACCACGCTAGGGGTGTCGTCCACCCGTCCGCCATGGGTGGGCGACTCCGTGTAGAGCGCGTGGGGTGCGTCGTTCAACGAGAGCAGCGTAAACGGGAGATGACTGGGCGCGGCGCCTGCCTTGTACGGCAGGACCTGGACCGTGACGTGGGGCGATGCCATCTGCTTGATCAGGTGCTCCAGCTGCCCGACCATGACGGACCGGTCGCCGACGCATGTGCGCAGGACGGCTTCGTGGACCACGACCCACAGGAGTGGCGGTTCGGCACGCTCTATGACGGCCTGACGCCTGATTCGCAGGTCGACGCGCTGTTTGATCTGGTCCGCCGTCTCGCGAGGGCGAGCGGCACGGAAGACCGCCGTCGCGTACTCGGGGGTCTGCAACAGGCCCATGAGGAATGTGCACGAGTAGTCCGTGATCCCGCTCGCGGACTCTTCCAGCGTGATGTAGGGGATGAACCACCCCGGGTGCCCCCGTTTGCTCAGCTTGGCCCGGAGGCGGACGTACACGCCCGGCGTCCCGGCCACGCGGTCCATGGCCTCCGCGAAGGCGTCGGACGCGAGCACGGTGCCGTTCTCGACCTTGCTGACCTGCGCCTGCTGGTAATGCAGCCGGTCCGCGAACTTCTCCTGGGAAAGCCCCATGGCTTCCCGCAGGGCCTTTACCTCCTCGCCGAAATACACGGCGCCGTTCGCGGGCTCCCGTGCCTGGTCGGCGCTTTCGCTCACCTGTTCAACTCCCTCGTATTCCGCCTGCGTTGGAATGGTGTCGGATCTTTCGAGCGTACGCCGCCCGCAGTCATGCTGTGAGCGTCAAGTTACACAGCGCAGCGGAAGCGAGGGACGGGCGATGCACGAGACGTGGATCGAGGAGGCGGTCGAGGACGCCGAACGGGTGCGTGGCGAGCTGGGCGCCGCACTCGAGGAGGCGGGGGTGAAGCTGCCCTCCCTGGCGGTCGACGCCTCGTCCTGGGCCGGGGTCGCCATGCCCGTACTGATCGATCTGGGGCGCTGCAACGTGGGGACCGCCCGCGCACTCGCCGCCGCGCTCCGGGCCCGGGGCGCCGGATGCGGACAGGAGGCGGTGCGGTGATGCTCGCCCCCGCCGCCGGGCGGCCGTGGCGCGGCGCGTGGCCGCTCGTCGCGCGGACCGACGACGGCAACGCGTGGGTGACGGGGGTCTGCTGGCTGTACTGCCGACGCGAAGGCGTGCGGGTGCTGCGGGTCGGCTCCGTGAACGCGCCCGGTGCGACGGGCGATCTGTACGCGTGCGGTCCGTGCCTGGCGGAACTCGACCGGCTGGTGCGTGCCCAGGCGTACGGGCGCGCCGAGGGCCGTACGCGGGTCGGGCACGCCGCGGCGTTCGCCGTACCCGCGTACGCCGCACCCGCCTGCGCCGCCGGAGCGGCGGGGTGCGAGCACCAGCGGACCGAGTTCCGCCACGGCAAGACCTTCTGCCGGGTCTGCGCGTGGCAGCTCTATCTGTGAGAAGGGTTCAGCGGGGGTCCACGGGGATCGGCGGGGCGCCCGCCAGGATGCGGGGTTCCTCGCCCTGGTAGACGCGGCGGGCGGCCGGGGCCGTGTGGCGGGGGAGGACCGTGCCCAGGAAGCCCGCCAGGAACCCCGCCGGGATGGAGACGAGGCCGGTGGTGGTGAACGGGAACCAGTTGAAGTCGTGGTCGGGGAAGACCGAGGTGGGCGAGCCGGAAACCAGGTTGGTGCCGGTGATCAGGACCAGGACCGAGAGCGTGCCGACGATGAGGGTGCAGAGCAGCCCGGTACGGGTGAAGCGCCGCCAGAACATGCTGTAGACCAGCGCCGGGGCCAGCGCGGAAGCGCCGACGCAGAACGAGAGCGTCGCCAGGGCCTGCACGTTCCAGTGCCGGGCCACCACGGCGAGGGCGGTGGCCAGCAGACCCACGACGATCGCCGAGATCTGCGCCGTACGCATCTCGGCGCGGCCCGGCATCGGCGCCCGCCGTCCGGGTCGGGCGGTGTGCGGGCCGCGGGCGAACAGGCCGTGCGCGAACAGGTCGTGGGCCAGTGAGTTGGCGCAGGACAGGATCATTCCGGCGACCGAGGCGAGCAGCGTCAGGAAGATCGCCGTCGTCATCGTCGTGATGACCAGGGCTCCCATCCGCGTACCGTTCGCGATCTCCCCGCTGATCTGGAGGATCGCGCTGTTCCCGGAGGCCCCGGCGGCGGTGATGCCCTCGTGGCCGACGAGCGCCGCCGCGCCGAAGCCGATCACCACGAGCAGCAGGCAGATCGCGGCGACCGTGCCGACCGCCCACGACATCGAGCGGCGGACGGCCTGGGTGGAGCGGGAACTCGCCATCCGCATGGTGACGTGCGGGAGGCAGGCGGCGCCGAGCACCACGGTCAGCTCGGAACTGACCATGTCGAGCCCGCTGCCCTCGAACTGGAGGCCCGAGCTCAGGAACGCGGCCCCCGCCCCGCTGCTCTGCCGGGCGGCCGAGAGCAGCGACGCGGTGCTCCAGTCGAAATGGTTCATGATCAGTACGGCGATGGTGAAGGAGGCCACGAAGAGGACGACGATCTTCACGATCTGGATCAGCGAGGTTCCCTTCATCCCGCCGATCGCCGCGTAACCGATCATCAGGGTGCCGAGCCCGATGATCGCGCCGGTGCGGAAGCCCGAGGTGTCGAAGCCGAGGATGAACGCGAGGAGATCGCCGCTGCTGGCGAGCTGGACGACCATCATCGGGACGAGCGCGGCGATGGTGGCCGCGCACGCGGTGACACGGACGGCGCGGCCGGGGGCGCGGCGCACCAGGACGTCGCCCATGGTGAAGCCGCCCGTGTTGCGCAGCGGTTCGGCGAGCAGGAACATCAGCAGGACCATCGAGAGCGTGATGCTCAGCGCGAGGATCGTCCCGTCGTAGCCGGTGAGCGCGATGATGCCGGTGGTGCCGAGCACGGTGGCGGCGGAGAGGTAGTCGCCCGCCAGGGCGAGCCCGTTCCGCATCGGTCCGAGCGAACGGGAACCGGTGTAGAACTCGTCGAGGTCGTCGCGGTCCGGGCCGGTCATCACGCAGAGCAGCAGCGCCACGGTGCCGACCGCGAGGAAGGCCACCAGGGACATCGACTGCGCGGAGTTGTCGAATCCGTTCATCGAGCGGCTCCCGCTCTTCGGACCCGGGCGGCGAGCGGGTCGACCGTACGCCGGGCGGTCCGTTCGTACACCGCGACGGCGAGCGCCGTCATCGGGAGCTGGCACAGCCCCAGCACCAGACCGACGTTGAGGCCGCCGAACAGCGGGAAGTCCACCAGATCCTTGGCGAACGCCGACAGCAGCAGGAACACCACGAAGTAGCCGAGCGCGGTCAGGGCCGCGACACGCCGCAGCGTCCGGTACGCGGTACGCAGCCGGCGCAGGTCGCCGTGGCGGCCGGGCACCAGGGCCGGGGCGGGCTCGGCGGCGGTGGCGGCCAGTCCGGGCGGGAGGTCGGGCGGTGCCGGATCGGAGCTCTGCCAGGGCAGCAGGTAGTCGGCGTGGTGGGGAGAGGGGGGCGGGTTTCCGTGCGACATCGGGGGTGCTGCTCCTTGCGTGGCTCGGGTCCTGGTCGGGACGGCAATGCAGGAGTGCTGTGCGGTCGGAAGCGTGAACATTACTAGTGGGTACGGCAGTTGGGGAATGCGCTATGCGATTTCCCCGAGGCATTGGCTCAGTTGAGCAGTGGGCGGTGAACGGGAGGTGGCGGCGGGGAGGGGGCGGGGCACTGTCGTACCGGCCGCTGCACCCTTGGGGGCAGTCCCCTACAAGCGGCTCCACCCGGGGGCCGAGTCCCTTAGGGGTAGCTCCTTACTTCTGGGCAGGGAGCGTTCCTCCCGGCGGAGGACGTGACCGCGGTGGCTCATTCCTTACGGTGGTCTTACGCCGCGAGGAGCGGCCGGGGCCCGCTGCGCAGACGGCGGGCCCGGGGGGAAGGGGCGGGGGAGACCCCGTCCGGGGAATGTGCCGGGCGCTCAGGTGCCGGGGCTGTCTCCGACACCGGATTCCGTACGAGTAATGGGCCGTTCCCGGCGCGTACCGACAGAGGAGAAATATCGTGACAACGGCGGTAACCGTTCCCAGGCACGGGGGTACTGGAGGGCGCACGGCCGTCGCCGCCCGGGCGCGCCAGGTGCTGAAGGCGTACGGGTCGGGGGAGACCCGGGTCGTCGCGCTCGACCACGTCGACGTGGACATCGCCCGGGGAGAGTTCACGGCGATCATGGGGCCGTCCGGCTCCGGCAAGTCGACGCTGATGCACTGCCTGGCCGGCCTGGACACCGTCAGCTCGGGGCAGATCTTCCTCGACGAGACCGAGATCACCGGGCTGAAGGACAAGAAGCTCACCCAGCTCCGCCGTGACCGGATCGGCTTCATCTTCCAGGCGTTCAACCTGCTGCCCACGCTCGACGCGCTGGAGAACATCACGCTGCCGATGGACATCGCGGGCCGCCGCCCCGACGCCGCCTGGCTCCAGCAGGTCGTGGAGACCGTCGGGCTCGCCGGGCGGCTGAAGCACCGGCCCACCGAACTCTCCGGCGGCCAGCAGCAGCGCGTCGCGGTGGCCCGGGCCCTGGCCGCCCGCCCCGAGATCATCTTCGGGGACGAGCCGACCGGGAACCTGGACTCGCGGGCCGGGGCCGAGGTGCTGAGCTTCCTGCGCCGGTCGGTCGACGAGCTGGGCCAGACCATCGTCATGGTCACCCACGACCCGGTGGCCGCCTCCTACGCGGACCGGGTGCTGTACCTCGCCGACGGACGCATCGTCGACGAGATGCGCGACCCGACCGCCGACCAGGTCCTCGACCGGATGAAGGACTTCGACTCGCGCGGGCGGACCTCATGACCGTCTGGAAGACCTCGCGGCGGAACTTCTTCGCCCACAAGGGACGCATGGCGCTCTCCGCCGTCGCGGTCCTGCTGTCGGTGGCGTTCGTGTGCGGCACGCTCGTCTTCACCGACACCATGAACACCACCTTCGACAAGCTCTTCGCCGTGACGTCCGCCGATGTCACCGTCGGCCCGAAGACCGCCGAGGACGACGACCCGATGGGGCGCGGCGGCAAGCCCGCCACCGTCCCCGCCGACGCCGTCGGACGCGTCGCGAAGGCCACCGGTGCGAAGAGCGCCGAGGGCGTGGTCGTCAGCATGTCCGTGACCGTCGTCGACCGGCACGACAAGAACATGGGCTCCACCACCGGCGCCCCCACGATCGCGGGCAACTGGACCCGCAACGACCTGCGCTCGATGGAGATCTCCAGCGGCCACGCACCGCGCGGCCCCACCGAGGTCATGGTCGACGCCGACACCGCCGACAAGCACCACCTGAAGCTCGGCGACGAACTGCGCACCATCACCGCCAACGGCGACATCCGGGCCCGCATCAGCGGCATCGCCGCCTTCAAGGTCACCAACCCCGGCGCCGCCGTCGTCTACTTCGACACCGCCACCGCGCAGAGCAAGCTGCTCGGCCGGTCCGACGCCTTCAGCCTGATCAACGTCACCGCCGGCACCGGCGTCTCCGACGAACAGCTGAAGAAGAACGTCGCCGCCGCGCTCGCCGACCCGGCCGCTTACGAACTCCAGACGCAGAAGGAAGCGGCGGAGTCCAACAAGGACTCCATGGGCTCCTTCCTCGACGTGATGAAGTACGCCATGCTCGGCTTCGCCGGGATCGCCCTGCTCGTCGGCATCTTCCTCATCGTCAACACCTTCTCCATGCTGGTCGCCCAGCGCACCCGCGAGATCGGCCTGATGCGGGCCATCGGCTCCAGCCGCAAGCAGGTCAACCGGTCCGTCCTGATCGAGGCGCTGCTCCTCGGCGTCGTCGGCTCGCTCCTCGGGGTCGGAGCGGGCGTCGGCCTCGCCGTCGGCCTGATGAAGCTGATGGGGGCGGTGGGCATGGAACTGTCCACCGAGGACCTCACCGTCGCCTGGACGACCCCCGTCGTCGGCCTGGTGCTGGGCGTCGTCGTCACCGTCGTCGCCGCCTACTTCCCGGCCCGCCGGGCGGGCAAGGTCTCGCCCATGGCCGCGCTGCGCGAATCCGGCACCCCGGCGGACGGCCGTACCGGCCGCGTCCGGGCCGCGATCGGGCTGGTCCTCACGCTCGGCGGCGGCGCCGCGCTGTTCGCTGCGGCCGGTGCCGACGACGCGAGCCGGGGTTCGCTCCTTCTCGGGGTCGGCGTGTTCCTCAGCCTGGTCGGCTTCATCGTGATCGGCCCGCTGCTGGCCGGGTTCGTGGTCCGGGTGCTCAGCGCCGTCATGCTGCGGATGTTCGGCCCCGTGGGGCGGCTCGCCGAGCGCAACGCCCTGCGCAACCCGCGCCGCACCGGGGCGACCGGCGCCGCGCTGATGGTCGGACTCGCCCTGGTCGCCTGCCTCTCCGTGGTCGGCTCCTCCATGGTCGCCTCGGCCACCGACGAACTCGACCGGTCGGTGGGGGCCGACTTCATCGTCCAGTCCGCCGGGGACGGCTCCCCGATCGTGGACCAGGCGGCGAAGGCCGTCACCGCCGTACCCGGCCTCGAACACGTCACCCGGTACCAGTCCGTCGAGGTCCGGGTGACCGCCCCCGACGGCACCACCGAGAAGCCCCGGCTGTCCGCCGCCGACCCCACCTTCCCCGGCGACCTGCGCCGCGAGACCGTCTCCGGCGACCTGGCCGACGCCTACGCCCCCGGCGCCATGTCGGTCGGCGAGGAATACGCCGCCAAGCACCACCTCGAGGTCGGCGACCGGCTCACCGTCGCGTTCAGGGACGGCAGGACCGCGAAGCTGCGGATCGCCGCCATCACCTCGGACGACGTGAACATCGACAAGGGCGCGATGTACACCGCCGTCAAGACCGCCGAACAGTACGTCCCCGCCGACGCCATGCCGCAGAACACGCTCATGTTCGCGAAGGCCGAGGACGGCAAGGAGACCGAGACGTACGCCGCGCTCAAGAGCGCGCTCGCCAAGTACCCGCAGTACGAGGTCCGCAACCAGGCCGACTACAAGCAGCAGCTGAAGGACCAGATCGGACAGCTGCTGAACATCGTCTACGGCCTGCTGGCGCTCGCGATCATCGTCGCCGTGCTCGGTGTGGTGAACACCCTGGCCCTCTCGGTGGTCGAACGGACCCGCGAGATCGGCCTGATGCGCGCCATCGGCCTCTCCCGCCGTCAGCTGCGCCGGATGATCCGGCTGGAATCCGTGGTCATCGCGGTCTTCGGCGCCCTGCTCGGCCTCGGACTCGGCATGGGCTGGGGCACCGCCGCCCAGCAACTGCTGGCCCTGGAAGGGCTCGACGTCCTGGAGATCCCGTGGCCGACGATCCTCACCGTCTTCGTCGCCTCGGCCTTCGTCGGACTGTTCGCCGCACTGGTCCCGGCCTTCCGGGCGGGTCGGATGAACGTCCTGAACGCGATCGCCACCGACGGGTGATGCGAGCGGCCCGCGTAGACTGAACCGATCCGGCCCCGGGGTGTTCCTCCAAACACTCCGGGGCCGGATTGTGTACGCCCCTACGACCGCATCCTGACGGCGCGCTGACAGTGCGTTGACGGCGCGCTGACGGTGCGCTCGGGTTGCACGAAGCTGCCGCGACCTGTGCAGCATGCTGACACGGACGCCCCTGCTGCCGTGTCCTTGCCGCTGGCATCGTCGTGCGGGCCGGGCCCCCCCCCCCCGGCGCCCCACGACCGGCGCCGGGCGGGCGATGCCCAGGCCCCTCCGGCGTCGGGTGAACGGCGCCGAGTGATCGGCCCCGGCCCGGTGCGGGCCGGGGCCGATCACGTTCCACGCCTCCTCTCGTACCGCTCCGACCTGGGGCTTTGGTTGATCATTGCCTTCCTCTTTACCTTCTCTTGGGTTTTCCTGTACTGTTCTTTGAACGGAGGGGAGTACTCCCGTACGCGGCGTTTCCGTCAGTACGGACCGTGACCGGTCCCGGGGCGCCGGCCCGTGGTGCGCAGCCCGTGCGCCCGGGTGGAGGAGACCTCCGGCAGCGACGACGCTGAATCAGTAGCCGTAGCGAACTGCCGGAGGCGCAGTGGACGTTTCATGGACCGTCTGGGTGCTGACCATTCTTGGTCTGTCAGCCCTGATCGCCGTCGATTTCTTCATCGGGCGCAAGCCCCATGACGTGACGACCAAGGAAGCCGGGATCTGGACGGTCGTCTGGATCGCACTGGCCGCCCTCTTCGGGCTCGGCCTGCTGCTCTTCGGCGAGAGCCAGGCCTCCGGCGAGTTCTTCGCGGGCTTCATCACGGAGAAGTCGCTCAGCGTCGACAACCTCTTCGTCTTCGTCCTGATCATGGCGAAGTTCTCGGTGCCCTCGCACCTGCAGCAGCGGGTGCTGCTGGTCGGTGTGCTGATCGCGCTGGTGCTGCGGGCCGTCTTCATCGCGGCCGGTGCCGCCGTGATCGCCAACTTCTCCTGGGTCTTCTACATCTTCGGCGCGTTCCTCGTGTACACGGCCTGGAAGCTCGTCCAGGAGGCGCGGGCCGGTGAGGAAGAGGAGGAGTTCGAGGAGAACCGCCTCCTCAAGAGCATCGAACGGCGCTTCGGGGTGGCCGACCGCTACCACGGCACCAAGCTCTTCATCCGGAACAACGGCAAGCGCGTCCTGACCCCGCTGATGGTGGTCATGCTCGCCATCGGCACCACCGACGTGCTGTTCGCCCTGGACTCCATCCCCGCCATCTTCGGCCTGACCCAGGACCCGTACATCGTCTTCACCGCCAACGCCTTCGCGCTGATGGGGCTGCGGCAGCTGTACTTCCTGATCGGCGGGCTGCTGAAGAAGCTGGTCCACCTCAGCTACGGGCTCTCGGTGATCCTCGGCTTCATCGGAGTGAAGCTGGTGCTGCACGCCCTGCACGAGTCCGGGGTGCACGTCCCGGAGATCTCCATACCGGTGTCGCTCGGCGTCATCTGCGGCGTACTGGTGATCACCACGATCACCAGCCTTCTCGCCGGCCGGAAGCAGGCCCGTGCGGAAGCGGCCGAGAGTGCGCGGAGCGACGCGGACAAGGATGCGGGTGTGGACGCCTGACCGTCGCGGTACGACGGCGCCGGGCCCGCTCCACCGAGACGG
>NZ_JBHJQP010000230.1:0-10505 GCF_042262625.1 Streptomyces sp. NPDC056347
CCTTCACCGGGCCCCTTCGTCGTACGGCAGGGCCCCTGCCTCGTGCAGTCGGGCCCCTTCCGCCGTACCGCCGGGCGCCGTTACGCGTCGTACGCCTTGAAGGCGATCACCTGCGCGTGCCGCGCCCCGTGCGTCGCGTCCACCACGAGCCGCAGCGCGTCGGTGCGCACCGGCCCGCCGTCCGCGCCGGTCAGCGCGTGGACGCGGTGGCGGCGGCGGTTGCCCGTCACCGTCACCAGGGTGCGCCAGACGCCGTCGGGCTCGCGGCTCTCGATCCGGTAGTCACGGACCAGTTCCGGCATGACCTCGAACGGGGTGCGGTGCCGGTGCAGGTTGTTGAGGTACTCGTCCACGTCGTCGTCGAACACCACCCGCGCCTCGGTGAGCCGCTGCTCGCCGTCCCAGTCCAGGCGCAGCCACTCCTCGGCCCGCTCCGGGTCGGGCAGCGGGGCGGACGACCACTTCTGCGGGCCGCCGTAGGGCCGCTGGAAGCCGCCGACGGCCCGCTCGGGCAGGAAGGCCGCCGTGTCCGGGGCCGCGCGGAAACCGAAGGTCTGCCGCCGCAGGCCGCGGGCCTGCCACTCCAGGACCAGCTGGCCTTCCTCCTCCGGGATGTCGTGGTCGACGGCCGCGTCCCCCTCGACCCTGCTGCGCAGCGCGAGGACGCCCTCGGTGCGCTCGGGTACGAGGACCAGGGCCGCCCCCGGGCAGGAGCGGACGATCAGGACGACGTTCTCCGGGGCGTCGGGGCGGTGGTCGAGCCGGGCCGTGACCCAGTGGGGGCCGCCCGCGGGCACGGTCACCGTGGTGGTGAGCAGGTGGTCGACCGGAACGGCGTTCTCCGGGCGTCCGGTGGTCCACAGCTCCACGGTGAGTTCGCCCGGCTGCTCACCGGGGGCGCCGTGGACCAGCAGGTCGACGGTGTCGAGCGCGGGGTCGGCCGGCAGCAGCAGCGCGAGGTCGCGGCTGAGCGGGTACGGCTCGCCGGGCGCCGCGTCGGTGGGCTCGGCGGCCAGGCGGCTCAGGTGCGAGGAGGCGCTGATCCGGGCCGTGCGCGCCAGGTTGCCGGGGTCGTCGTCGACGAGGCCGATGACGGAGGCGTCCTGTCGGAGCAGGGCGTGACGTACCAGTTCGGGGTGCTTCGTGGCCAGTTCGCGCGGCGTGAGGTCCTCCGCGACGCAGAGCGCGGCAGCGGTGCCGGCGGCCTCGCCGAGCGTGGCGCAGGTGGCCATGACGCGGGTGGCTCCGAAGGCGATGTGGGTGGCGGAGATGTTCCGCCCGGCGAACAGGAGGTTGCCGACGTTCGCCGAGTACAGGGAGCGCAGCGGGATGTGGAAGATGCCGTCGGCGTAGCGCTGGCGGGCGCCCGGCTCGTCCGCGTACATGCCCTGGACCGGGTGGAGGTCGACGGACCAGCCGCCGAAGGCGACCCGGTCCTCGAACTGGCGCTGCTCGAGGATGTCCTGCTGGGTGAGGATGTAGTCGCCGAGGAAGCGGCGGTACTCGCGCTTGCCGGGGAGACTGCCGACCCATTCCAGGGTGAGGTTCTCCGCGTCCGGGAACTCTCCGGAGTTCTTGATGTGGTCCCAGATCCCCATGATCACGGACTGGAGCTCGTCACGGATGCGCTCGTTGTCGTGGACGGTGTCGATCTCACCGCCCCACTCGATCCACCAGTAGTCGCACCCGTTGTCGCCGGTGCGCAGCACCCGGTTGCGCAGGATGGGCGTGGTGGTGAGGTCGCGGGCGGAGTTCGGCGGTACGAACTTCACCGGGCGGCCCGTGTCCTTGGTGTGGAACAGGATCGTCGAGCCGAGCAGCGCCTCGTCCTGCTCCTCGGGCGCCCAGGGCTCGTCGAACTCCGCGCGGGCCTCGCGGCCGATGCGGTAGTGGGCGCCCGCCAGGTGGCCGAGCAGGCCGTCCCCGGTGCAGTCGAGGAACTGCTCCGCGTGGAACGTGATGCGCCGCTCCGAGCCCATCATCCAGCCGGTGCACGAGTGCAGCTTACGGGCATCGTCCGGGCCGCTCGCGTCGGCCTCCCGTACGTCGGTGTTGAGGTACAGGTCGATGTTCGGTTCGGCCCGTACGGCGTCGAGGACCACCTGGTCCCAGTAGTACGGGTTGCCCTCGGGGTTGCGGAACTGGTTCTCGGTGTACAGCTCGCCCATGATGCCGGTCTCACGGGCCCACCGGTGCACCCCGTGGGCGGTCGCGCCGCAGACCCAGACGCGGATCTCGCTGCTGGCGTTGCCGCCGAGGACGGGCCGGTTGTTGACCAGGGCGACACGTCGGCCGAGCCGGGCGGCGGCGATCGCCGCGCAGGTCCCCGCCAGGCCACCGCCGATGACGGCGATGTCGTAATGGACCTCTTCTTCCCGCACGGTGCGGCCTCCTTGGAGTGAAGCTCGGATACTCTCCGCCACAGCGGAGCGGCCTTGAACGTACATCACTTCCATATTGTGCAACCACTGTTCAGCCAGTGGGATGTGTTGTAGATTTCCGGCGCAGCCAAAGACGACCGCCGCCACGGACTCCCAGCTGGGTCCATGGCTCGTTCGACGGCTTCGCCGGCTCTGCACAGATCCGGCGATTCACCGACCAAAAGGGTTGACGCCGTCGCACGATATGGAGAACGATCCCGCATGCTGCAACTTGCGTTCAATGGAGCATGTATGGCATTCACACAGGGTCTCGGTCGAAGCAGTGGACGGAGCAGCGGGCGGAGCGGCCCCCTAGGCGCGCCCGGCCGCACCGCGCCCGTCCACCTGCGCACGGCCACCTGTGGCACGCCCCGCACCAGCGCTCCCGCCCCGTTCGAGAGGACACACCCATGAGTACGGCCGCACCTCCGCAGAAGGCCGCTCCACGCCGTGAGCGGGCCGGCGGACGGCTCTCCAACGGCGCGTTCGCACTGTTGCTGACCGCGCCAGGAATCGCCCTGTTCGCGACGATCATCATCTATCCGCTGCTTTCGGCACTGGTCACCGGCTTCTTCAAGCAGGACCTGCGACTGCCCGGCCGGGAGTTCGTCGGTCTGGAGAACTTCTCCTACTGGCTGGACGGTGACTTCCTCACCATCCTCAAGCAGACGCTGGTCTTCACCGTCGGCGCGACCGTCGTCCCGTTCGTGATCGGCTTCGCGCTCGCCCTGGCGCTGAACTCGGGCCTCAAGGGCAGCGGCTTCCTGCGCGGCCTGTTCCTCTTCCCCTGGGTGATCCCGGGCGTGGTGGTCTCCTTCCTCTGGATGTGGATCTTCAACGCGAACTACGGCGTGCTGAACGGCGTCCTCATGAAGGCCGGGATCATCGAGGAGTCGATCTCCTGGCTCGGACAGCCCGGCACCGCCATGCTCGCCGTCATCATCACCAAGACGTGGGCCAGCTTCCCCTGGATGATGGTGATGCTCCTGGCCGGTCTGCAGACCGTGCCCAAGGAACTGCACGAGGCGGCCTCGATGGACGGGGCCGGCTCGATCCGGCGCTTCTTCGCCGTGACCTGGCCTCAGGTCCGCGGCGTCGCCTCCATCGTGCTGCTGCTGGAGTTCATCTGGAACTTCCAGCACTTCGACACCATCTACGTGCTCACCGGCGGCGGCCCGGCCGGCTCGACCGAGACCTTCGCCACCGCCGTGTACCAGACCGCCTTCAAGGGCTTTGACATCGGCCGGGCGACCGCGCTGGGCGGCCTGTGGATGCTGCTGCTGCTCGTCCTCGTAGTTGTGTACCTCAGGATCACCGAGCGGAAGAACGACGCCTGATGACTTCCACGACCACCACCCCGCTGTCCGGCACCGACCGGCTGAGCCCCGCCGTCACGTCCTCCGGGCGCACCACCCGCCGCCGGATACGCAAGGACCTGCTGCGCTCGCGGATCGTGGCCTGGACCGCTGTCCTGGTCATCGGCGCCTTCGGCATGCTGCCGGTCTACTGGCTGCTGGCCACCGCACTGAGCAGCCCCGAGCAGACCTTCCAGTTCCCGCCGAAGCTGATCCCCACCGACATCACCTTCAGCAACTTCACGGCCCTCGCCGACAACGACCAGCTGATCAAGTACCTGGTCAACTCGCTCGTCGTCGCCTCGATCACCGCCGTACTGAGCGTGGTCGTCGCCACGTACATGGGCTACTCGTTCTCCAAGTTCCGCTATCGCGGACGGCGCTCGCTGATGCACATGGTGCTGGCCTCCCAGATGTTCCCGCAGGCGCTCCTGCTGGTGACGCTGTACGCGGTCTTCTCCAGCTTCGGCCTGCTGAACACGTACACCGCCCTGGTGCTGTCCTTCACCACCTTCACGATGCCGCTGTGCGTCTGGATGCTGAAGGGGATCTTCGACACCATCCCGGACGCCCTGCTGGAGGCCGCGTCCATCGACGGCGCGTCCCGCTGGCGGACGCTGCACTCCATCGTGGCCCCGCTGGCCGCGCCCGGCATGATCGCCGCCGGTCTGTTCGCCTTCGTCCGCGGCTGGAACGACTTCATCTTCGCGGTCACGCTGGCCGACAAGGAGAAGCAGACCCTGCCGCCCGGCCTCGTCTCGACATACATCGGCGAGTTCCAGACCGCCTGGCCCGAGCTGATGGCCGCCTCCCTGGTGGTGTCCGTTCCGGTGGTCATCGCCTTCATGTTCCTCCAGCGCTACCTCGTCGGCGGCATGACCGCCGGTTCGGTCAAGAGCTGAGCCCGCGGGACCACCCCGCCCCCTCCCCCACGCGTTCCCCTTCCGCCCAACCCTCAATGGAGAGACAACCATGACCACCTCTGGTCTCAGCCGGCGCGGCGCGCTTCGTATGTTCGGTCTCGGCGCGCTCGGCGTGGCCGGCGTCGGCGCCCTGAGCGCCTGCGCGCCGTCCGGTCCCAGCTCCTCCTCCAACGGAGGCGACACGAAGTCCAAGAACTTCGACTTCACCTCCTGGTCGCTCAACGAGGAGGCCGCCAAGCCCTCCATCGAGAAGATCATCAAGGCCTGGGAGAAGGCCGAGGGCAACAAGATCCGCGCGGTCTCGTACCCGTACAACGAGTACCTGAGCCAGCTCACCCTCAAGCTCGGCGGCGGCGAGACCACCGGTGCGATACACCTCGACATCGCCTGGCTCGCCGCGGTGGCGCAGATGGGCAAGCTCGCCGACCTCGGCTCCGTGGCCGGCAAGGCCGGCTACACGGACGTCGCGCTGAACAGCGGCAAGTACGACGGCAAGCAGTACGGTCTGCCGTGGAACACCGGCTCGATCGGCGTCATCGCCAACTCCAAGCTCCTGGCGAAGGCCGGCATCAAGAAGCACCCCACCACCATCGAGGAGTTCGAGGACGCGCTGCGCGAGCTGAAGGGCCTCGGCGGCGGTGTGGTGCCCTACGCCGCGGCCACCAAGGTCGCCCAGCTGAAGGACATCTTCCCCTGGATGCAGACCTTCGGCTGCACCCTGCTCGAAGGTGACAAGGTCACCATCGGCGACGACGCCTCCGTCGACGCGGTCACCTGGTACAAGAAGCTCCACGACCAGAAGCTGATCGCCGCCGACGTGGACCGCTTCGACGCCCGCGCCCTGTTCGGGCAGGGCAAGGCCGCCTTCTACGACGACGCCATCATCGGCAAGGGCGTCATCGCGGCCCAGGCCAAGGACAAGACGCTGGCCGACGCGATGCAGCCGATGCAGCGCCCCGTGGTGAAGGCGGGCGACACGCCCCAGGCGCTGCTGTGGGGCGGCGTCATCGCGATCGTCAAGGGCAAGGGACAGGACGCGGCCACCGACTTCGCGCTGCACGCCACCAGCGACCAGGCCACCGTCGCCCAGTACTTCGCCGAGCGCGCCCTGCCGCCGTCCACCACGGCGGGCCTGGCCGACCCGAAGGTCGCCAAGGACGCCTTCTCCACCGAGTGGACCGAGAAGATCACCAAGACGGCGACCGGCAGCCCGTTCTGGCAGTTCGCGCAGAACGCCCAGATCGAGGAGGCCGTGGCCAAGCAGGTCCAGGCCGTCCTGGTCGGCAAGTCGAAGCCCAAGGACGCCATGAAGCAGGCCGCCGAGGAGGTCACGGACCTCATCAAGCGCTGAATCCGGCGCCGAGTCAGGCGCTGATCCGGAGCACGGTGTCCGGGGCCCGGTGAAGGTGGTTCGCCTTCACCGGGCCCTTCGGCGTTCCGCATTCGACTTCCTCAAGACGTATTTAAGTTTCGCATTGTGCACCCCCTGTTCGTGATCTGGGATCGGTTGTAAGCTCCCGGCGCAGCGACGGGGCAGTCCTGCACAACGAGACGCTCCGTTCGCCACACCCCCGCACCCGCGAAGGAGCTCACCTTGCGACGTCCCACGGCACGCGTGTACGCGGCCTCGGCAGCGGCCCTGACCGCCCTGCTCACGCTCGTCCCGGCCGCCCAGGCCGACGGAACGGACCGCACGGCCACTGCGACCGCCACGGCCGCCACGGCCGCTGCGACGGTGATCGAGAAGATCCCGTACGCGATGGACTCGTCGAACCAGGCGGCCTGGTGGTCCCCGGTCGCCACGTACAAGGGCCGCGGCCAGTACACGTACTTCGCGTTCAACGAGCCCGGCGCGACCGCGGCCACGCACCGTCCGGCCATCGCGCGGCGCGACCCGGACGGCGTCTGGAGCCGGCTGCCGCTGCTCGACAAGAACGGGCAGCAGGCCGAGTTCCCCGACGACAACGGCCACAGCCAGCCGTCCGTCGCCCGTGACGGCAGCGGCCGCCTGCACGTGTTCGCCTCGATGCACGCCAACCCCTGGCGCTACTTCCGCACCGAGGGCCCCGCGACCGACGTCACGGACCACGCCGCCGAGCTGCCCGACCAGGGCATCGGCATCACGTACCCGATCGTGGCCACCGCCCCCAACGGCGACCTGTACATGGCCGCCCGGGTCGGCTCCGGCGCCGACAAGCGACCCGGGAAGCTGTACCGCTGGGACAACGCCGCCGCGAAGTGGAGCGTGGTCGCCACCTTCGCCGACGCGCTGAACCGCTCGATCTACCCGGACGACCTGATGGTGGACGCCACCGGGCGCGTGCACCTGCTGTACGAGTGGGCGAAGGCTCCGGCGACCGGCTTCCGCCACCAGCTCTCCTACCTGAGCTACGACCCGTCGACCGGCGCCTTCGCCGACAGCGCGGGCGCCGCCGTCACCACCCCGGTGACGCCCGCGACGTCCGACGTGATCCAGGACCTCACCGCCGGTGAGGAGTGGAGCATCGACAACGCCTACGCGGGCCCGGCGGTGCAGAGCGCCAAGCTGACCCTGGACGGCTCCACCCCCAAGGTGGCCTACCGTTACCGCTCCGCCGACAGCGGGGCCAATTTCCGTGTGTACTACGCCTACCCGAGCGGCACCGGCTGGGTCAGCAAGACCGTGTACGCGGGCGGCCAGACCGCCGCGGCCATCGGCATCACCTGGGACGCCACGGACACCAAGCGGGTGTACTACGTGACCTCCACCGGCACCGACCGGGTATTCGCCGCGACGCAGAACGCGGACGGTGCCTGGGTCGCCGAGTCCGCCGCGCCCGGCGTGAGCGCCGACCGGCTGGCGGTGCGCCAGGACTCGGACGGGGCCGACGTGCTGTACCTGCCGGTCACCGCGACCAACTCGCTCTACTACGGCCGACGCTGAGGCCCCCGCCACCGGTCGCCGGCCGCACGGTGCGCGGCGGCCGGTGGCGGCCGGTAAAAGCCGGTCAGACGCTCAGGCGCTCAGGCGCTCAGGCCAAGGCCAGCAGACTGACGGCGACGGCCGCCGCGCCGAGCCCCACCAGCTGGCCGCGATGGATCCGCTCGGCGAGCACACTGCGGGCGAGCAGCACCGTACCCGCTGGGTAGAGCGCGGTGATGACGGCGACGACGGCGAGGTCCCCGTCGCGGGCGGCCATGAGGAACAGCAGGTTGGCCACCGAGTCCAGGGCGCCCGCGGCGGCCGACACCCCGTATGCGGGCCGCCCGGTGCCCAGGCCGGAACGGATCAGCGCGGCCACGCCCAGACTGATCGCCGCGGAGACCGCCCGTCCCACGATCAGCGGGGCCACGCCGCTGTCGGCGGGCGCCTGGTTCAGGCAGATGAGCTGGACGGCGATGGCGGATCCGGCTCCGAGGGCCAGCAGCAGCGCGGAGCGTGAGGGCCGCGCCGCCCCCGCACCGTGCCCGGCGCTGACCATCACGACCGCGGTCAGCGCCAACGGCAGACCCACCAGCCCGGCCGTTCCCAGATGCTCGCCCTGAACCAGCCCCACACCGACCGGGAGCATGGCCGAGACCAACGCCGTGACCGGCGAGAGCACACTCATCGGGCCGATCGCCAAGGTGTGGTAGAGCAGCGCGAAGGCACCGGCCGAGGCCACTCCCGACGCGACGCCCCAGCCGAGCGCCCCGGCGCTGAACGAGGCGCCGAGCACCGGCCACAGGGTCAGCTCCACCGCCAGGGAGGCCGGGGCCGCGATCATGACCGTGCGCAGCACATGGGCCTTGCGGGCACCGAGTCCCCCCAGGAAGTCGGCGCAGCCGTAGATCAGGGAGCTGCCCAGGGCCAGCAGCAGAGCGATCACGGTCTGCTCCGTCTCCCTGGGCCAGCACCGCTACCGCGCCGTTCCCTCTGGCTCGCCATGCCCCACCCCTCCCATTCGCCCCGGGAGCCTACCGGGCCCAACTCCCTTCACTGCAAGGGAGTTGGGCCCGTTGTCCCAGAGAGTGAGAAGCGGTTCGGGTCAGGATCCGGTGACTCCGTCGATCCGCTCCCGGATGAGATCGGCGTGGCCGTTGTGGCGCGCGTACTCCTCGATCATGTGGACCATGATCCAGCGCAGTGACACGCCCCGGTCGCCGAGGTACGCCGCGTCCTGTTCTGACAGGACCCCCGCGTCGTCCAGCGAGGCGTCGGCGCTCAGTTCCCTGCCCCGGGCGATCTCCGCCCGCCAGGCCTCCAGCGCCTCGTCGATCCCCCGGTCACGCACGAGGGTGAAGCCGTCGGGGCCGGAGTCCTCGAAGACCCGCGGCACGCCCTGCCCCGTGAGGACGCGCTGGAACCATTTGCGCTCCACCTCGGCCATGTGCTGGACGAGACCGAGCAGCGTCATCCTCGACGGTGACACGGTGTCCAGCCGGGCCTGGTCGTCGTTCAGGCCCGCGCACTTGAGGGCGAGCGTCGCCCGGTGGAAGTCCAGCCAGGATTCGAGCATCGCGCGCTCGTCCGCGTGCGGGGGCGGGACGGGGCGTCCGTCCGGAGTCGTCGTCATGGCCACTGCCTTCCAGGCCGCCGCCGTCGGGAAACTCCCCGGGCGGGAATCGAGAACGGGTCCGTGGCCGGTTCCACAGAAAGATCACCGGAAAAGGAGACAGGATCTGTCTCCTTTTCCGGGCACGGTGATGGCATGAACAAGGAAACGCACACCCCTCTCACCACCCAGGACACCCCGCTCGCCGGCCGGATCGCGCTCGTCGCCGGAGCCACCCGCGGGGCCGGACGCGCCCTCGCCGTGGAGCTGGGCCGCTCCGGCGCCACCGTCTATGTGACCGGCCGCACCACCCGCGAACGGGCCAGCGAGGTCGGCCGGACATCGGAGACCATCGAGGAGACCGCCGAGCTGGTCACCGCCGCGGGCGGCACCGGCATCGCCGTCCCCACCGATCACCTGGACGAGGAACGGGTACGCGCCCTGGTCGAGCGGATCGACCACGAGCAGGGCCGGCTCGACATCCTGGTCAACGACCTCTGGGGCGGTGACCACCTGCTCATCGGCTCCGTCTTCGGCAAGAAGAGCTGGGAGACGCCGTTGGCCGACGGTCTGCGCATCCTGGAGCTCGGGGTGCGCTCGCACGTGATCACCGCGGCGCTCGCCCTCCCCCTCCTGATCCGCTCCGACGCACCCCTGCACGTGGAGGTCACCGACGGAACGGCGGTCTCCAACCGCCGGTACCGGGAGAACATCTACTACGACCTCGCGAAGTCCGCTCCCATCCGGATCGCCTACGGCCTGGGCGAGGAGCTGGCGTCGTACGGCGGCACCGCCGTCGCCGTCACGCCGGGTTTCCTGCGCTCGGAGCAGATGCTCACGCACTTCGGGGTGACGGAGGAGAGCTGGCGCGACGCCATCGCCCAGGAGCCGACCTTCGCGATCGCCGAGTCCCCGCTCTTCCTCGCCCGGGGAGTCGCGGCGCTCGCCGCCGACCCGGACCGGGCCGAGCGCTGGAACGGGAAGTCCACGTCCAGCGGTGAGCTCGGCAGGGTCTACGGCGTCCGGGACGCCGACGGCAGCTGCCCGGACGCCTGGGCGTTCATCGAGGACACCGTGTACGGCGGGAAGGAAGGAGCGGCGGAGGACTACCGCTGACGGAGGACGGGAGCGGGGCGCTCACGCGTCCGGCACCCAGCTCCCGTGGAAGCCGAGCGGCACCCTTCCCGGCAGGTGGACGCGGGCCAGCGGGCGGCCGGTGAAGTCCTCGGCGGAGAGGATCACCAGATCGCTCGCGCCGCGGTCCGGATCGTGCACGTAGGAAAGGAGGTAGCC
>NZ_JBHJQP010000231.1:0-10405 GCF_042262625.1 Streptomyces sp. NPDC056347
TTCCGGCGGTTCCAACCTTACCAGACTCTTTCTCGTTCCGTTTCCGGTCCGAATTTGAATTCCGGTGACCTGCTGGAAGGTCTTTGCCTTTCGGCGTGTCCACCACGTTAGCCGATTCCTTTGGCGACTCATAATCGAGTCAAAGGGATTGAATTTCGGCATGCCGAAATCGCACCCGCCAGGGTGAATCGTAGGTAGTAGTTGGCCGCTCCGGGCTGTTCGGTTGTGGTCCGATGGACCACGCCGACGGCAACGCCCGTTTCAAGCGGCTCGGGCTACATTAGGGGTCACCCAAGAGCGAGTCAAGTCGCGCGGCGGCGTGGCACGTGGGCCCGGTAGGGGCTCACTGTGGGGTCCCCGTCGATCCAGAACCGCCAGGGGTGAGTGGCTCCGTCGCCGCCCACTCCGGTGCGTGGACCGTTGCGTACCTGGTCACGCGGTGGTGGGGTGCCGTGCAGGACGGAGAGCGGGGCGCCGGGGTGGGCGATGGCGTCGCTGCCGTTCAGGGCACGGTCGACATCGAGGGCGGTGGCCAGGCGGGCCGGGCCTTTGGCCAGTTCCTTGTCGTTGCGGGCCGAGTTTCGACGTAGACGCGCGAGGTCCGTGCCGACTCTGATGTCGCCCGCGCGGAGCAGTACCCCGCCGGCCATGCCCTCCGGGCCGCACACCAGGTTGAGGCAGTGCCACATGCCGTAGGTGAAGTAGACGTAGACATGGCCGGGCGGTCCGAACATGACGCCATTGCGCGCCGTGCGGCCTCTGAAGGCGTGCGATCCGGGGTCGGCCTCGCCCGCGTACGCCTCCACTTCCGTGAGGCGGAGCTCGATGGGGCCGTCCGGCGTGGCGCGCACCAGGGTGCGGCCCAGGAGGTCTGGTGCCACGTCCAGCACGGGGCGGTCGAAGAAGTCGCGCGGCAACGGCGTACGGTCCAAGCCCTCGATCATGGCGGTCGAGGTTACCGGGAACCGACAACGGTCGTGGCGCGTATGTACGGGTCAGGACCAAGGAGGAGTAAACATGGGCTTCAAGCGGCTGCTCGCGAGCCTCGGCGCCGGTGGCGCCTCGGTGGAGACCGAGCTTTCCGAGCTCAACGTCGTGCCGGGCGGGGTCGTGCAGGGCGAGGTGCGGATCCAGGGCGGTTCCGTCGATCAGCAGATCGAGGGACTCTCGGTGGGGCTGCAGGCCCGGGTCGAGGTCGAGGGCCACGACACGGAGACCAAGCAGGACATCGAGTTCACCAAGCTGCGGCTCGGCGGCGCTTTCCAGATTCGGGCCGGGGCCACGCACGTCGTTCCCTTCGGGCTGGAAATCCCCTGGGAGACGCCGATCACCGTATTCGCCGGGCACCACCTGCACGGCATGAACATCGGCGTGACCACGGAACTGGAGATCGCGCGGGCGGTGGACTCCGGTGACCTGGACCCGATCAACGTGCACCCGCTTCCGGCGCAGCAGGCCATCCTCGACGCCTTCGGCCAGCTCGGATTCCGCTTCCACAGCGCGGACATGGAACGCGGTCACATCCGCGGGACGCGTCAGCGGCTGCCGTTCTACCAGGAGATCGAGTTCCTCCCGCCACAGCAGTACCGCGGTCTGAACCAGGTGGAGCTGTCGTTCGTCACGGACGACCGCGAGATGGACGTCGTCCTGGAGATGGACAAGAAGGGCGGCCTCTTCACCGAGGGCAGTGACACCTACCGTTCCTTCAAGGTCGGGCTGCACGACTTCCAGGGGACCGACTGGGCGGCGTACCTCAATCAGTGGCTGGCTCAGGTCGGCGGCCAGCGCAACTGGCTCTAGGGTCGGTGCAGGATCTGCCGACCGACCCGTACTGCCATCAGGAGAGGTGCTGACGTGACCGAGCCGAAGAGGGCCCCGCTGCCGCACGACTTCCACCCGGAAGTGCCGTCGTTCACCGTGACGAGCGAGGATCTCGCCCCCGGCGCCGTGCTGGCGGACGCCCAGGTGTTCGCGGCGGGGAACACCTCGCCGCAGCTGCGGTGGGAGAGCTTCCCGGCCGAGACGAAGAGCTTCGCCGTGACGTGCTTCGATCCCGATGCCCCGACCGGCAGCGGGTTCTGGCACTGGGTGCTGTTCGACATCCCCGCGTCGGTCACGGAGCTGCCGGCCGGAGCGGGCAGCGGCACCTTCGAGGGGCTTCCGGCCGGTGCCGTGCAGGCGCGCAACGACTACGGGTCGAAGGACTTCGGCGGTGCCGCGCCGCCCGCCGGGGAGAACCACCGCTATGTGTTCACCGTGTACGCGGTGGACACCGGGAAGCTGGGGGTCGACAGCGACGCGTCGCCCGCGGTCGTCGGGTTCAACCTGCGGTTCCACACCCTGGGCCGTGCCCAGCTGATCGGTGAGTACACGGGTCCCGCCTAGGGTCCCCCGTCGAACCGGGTGTTCCACCGCTGTTTGCCCTGTCCTGGTCCTGGAGAGACCAGGACAGGGCATTTTTTATTGCGTTGTCCATCACGGCCCGCCCGGCCAGAGTTGATCCGGGCCTGCCAGGGGGCGGGCGGCACACGGGAGGTGGGCGAGATGCGGGACACGCTGGTACTGAACGCGAGCTTCGAGCCGCTGTCGACGGTGACGCTGAAGCGTGCGGTGGTGCTGATCCTTCAGGACAAGGCCGTCGTCGAGCAGTCGCATCCCAGTCTCCGTATGCGCGGTGCCGCCGTGGACATTCCGGCGCCCCGGGTGATCAGGCTCTGCCGGTACGTACGGGTGCCGTTCCGAAGACACGCCCCGTGGTCCCGGAGGGGGGTGCTGGTCAGGGACCAGCACCGGTGCGCGTACTGCGGGCGGCGGGCGAGCACCGTCGACCACGTCGTACCGCGTGCCCAGGGGGGTCAGGACACTTGGCTCAACACGGTGGCGTCCTGCGCCGAGGACAACCACCGCAAGGCGGCCCGGACGCCGGAGCAGGCGGGGATGCCGCTGCTGCGGCAGCCGTTCGTACCGTCCCCGGCGCAGGCGATGCTGCTGGCCATGGGGGCCGGGGAGCCGACCGGACTGCCGGACTGGCTGGAGGGGGCAGCGGCGTAGTCGGCGTACGCGTGTCGCGGTACGGAAGCCCGCCTCCGGGGGGAGGCGGGCTTCCATGTGTCAGCGGAGCAGCAGCTGGACGATGGCGGCCGTGCCGACCGCGACGATGAGCACCCGCAGGACCACGGGGCTGAGGCGGCGGCCGATCTTCGCGCCGATCTGGCCGCCGAGTGCGGAGCCGACGGCGATGAGCAGGACGGCCGTCCAGTTGAAGTCCGCGACGAAGAGGAAGAAGAGCGCGGCGATGCTGTTGACGACCGCGGCGAGGACGTTCTTGACGGCGTTCAGGCGCTGCATGGTGTCGTCGAGCAGCATCCCCATCAGGGAGAGGTAGATGATCCCCTGGGCGGCGGTGAAGTAGCCGCCGTAGACGCTCGCGAGCATGAGGCCGATGAACAGGAGCGGCCCGCCGTCGGCGCGGGCGGGGCCGCCGGTGGTCTCGCGGCGGCGCTGGACCGCTTTGCTGATGCGGGGTTGCAGGACGACCAGGACGAGGGCCAGGGCCACCAGGATCGGGACGATGGTCTCGAAGGCCGTGGACGGCAGGGACAGCAGCAGGGTGGCACCGGTGAGGCCGCCGATGAGGGAGCCGATCGCGAGCTTGAGTACGCGGCGGCCCTGGCCCTCGAGTTCCTTGCGGTAACCGATGGCGCCGCTGACCGAGCCGGGTATCAGGCCGAGGGCGTTGGAGACGGTGGCCGTGACCGGGGGCAGGCCGGTGGCCAGCAGCACGGGGAAAGTGATCAGCGTTCCCGATCCGACGATCGTGTTGATCGTGCCGGCGCTGATGCCCGCCGCGAAGACGGCGAGCATCTCCCAGATGTTCATGGCGTATCCCCCGTGCATGATCGGTGCTTGGTGCACTGATCATGCACGGGGCGTGTACGCGTCATTCGACCGGGGGTTCCTCCCGGCGTTCCTTGGCGATGCCGAGGCCCGGGGCCGCCTTGCCGGTGTCGAAGCCCGGAGCCCCGTTGCCGAGGTTGCCGAAAGCCCCGCTCAGGCCCTTGAGGGCGTCGCCGATCTCGCTGGGCACGATCCAGAGCTTGTTGGCGTCGCCCTCGGCGATCTTCGGGAGCATCTGGAGGTACTGGTACGAGAGGAGCTTCTGGTCCGGGTCTCCGGCGTGGATCGACTCGAAGACCGTACGGATCGCCTGGGCCTCGCCCTCGGCACGCAGCGCCGAGGCCTTGGCCTCACCCTCGGCGCGCAGGATCGCGGACTGCTTCTCGCCCTCGGCGGTGAGGATCGCGGACTGGCGCGTACCTTCGGCCTGGAGGATCGCGGCGCGCTTGTCACGGTCGGCGCGCATCTGCTTCTCCATCGAGTCCTGGATGGAGGTGGGCGGCTCGATCGCCTTGAGCTCGACGCGGTTGACGCGGATGCCCCACTTGCCGGTGGCCTCGTCCAGGACGCCGCGCAGGGCCGCGTTGATCTCCTCGCGGGAGGTGAGGGTCCGCTCCAGGTCCATGCCACCGATGATGTTGCGGAGCGTGGTGACGGTGAGCTGCTCGATCGCCTGGATGTAGCTGGCGACCTCGTAGGTCGCGGCCCTGGCGTCGGTCACCTGGTAGTAGATGACGGTGTCGATGTTCACGACCAGGTTGTCCTGGGTGATCACCGGCTGGGGCGGGAACGGCACGACCTGCTCACGCAGGTCGATGCGGTTGCGGATGGTGTCGATGAACGGCACCACGATGTTCAGGCCCGCGTTGAGGGTGCGGGTGTAGCGGCCGAAGCGTTCGACGATGGCGGCGCTGGCCTGGGGGATGACCTGGATCGTCTTGATCAGGGCGATGAAGACGAGCACCACCAGAATGATCAGGACGATGATGATCGGTTGCATCGTTCTTCGTTGCCCTTCGGTTGCCGACGGATCGCGATGATCGAGGTCGATTCCATGATGGGGGTCGGCGGTCGGGCCGGCCCCGCGCTCATGATGATCGACATGATCGACATCGAGTCTGGCAGAACACGCGCTGTCTTGTGGACGGTTCGGTCACATGACGACTGCCGTGGCTCCGTCGATGTCGACGACATCGACCTGTTGGCCGGGATCGAAGCTCTGGTCCTCGTCGAACGTGCGGGCCGACCAGATCTCCCCGGCCAGCTTGATCCGGCCGCCGCTGCCGTCGACCCGTTCCAGGACAACGGCCTGACGGCCCTTCAACGCGTCGATGCCCGTGGCGAGTCGGGGCCGGTCGGAGCGGTGTCTCGCGGCGATCGGGCGGACCACCGCGACCAGTGCCACGGAGACCACCAGGAACACCAGGACCTGGGCCACGATGCCGCCGCCGAGTGCCGCGACCACAGCCGCAGCGACCGCGCCGACGGCGAACATGCCGAACTCGGGCATCGCGGTCAGGACGAGCGGGATGCCCAGTCCCGCCGCGCCGATCAGCCACCACACCCACGCGTCGATGTCCACGGGGCCATGGTAGAACCGCGGACGCCCTCGCGGACAGGGTGCGAGCGAGCCACTGCGCCCGCCGGGCACGTGGGCCGGGCGGGCGGGTCGGGATATTCGTGTCGTCCTCGTCGCCCGTCGGCCGGGCGCGGGGGTCAGGAGAGCGGCAGGCCGTGGGCCGTGTAGCGGTCGCCGGTGTGCTCGACGACGAGCGGCAGCCCGAAGCAGAGGGACAGGTTGCGGGAGGTGAGCTCGGTCTCCATCGGACCGGCGGCGAGGACCTTGCCCTGCCGGATCATCAGGACGTGGGTGAAGCCGGGGGCGATCTCCTCGACATGGTGGGTGACCATGATCATGGAGGGGGCGTACGGGTCGCGGGCCAGCCGGCCGAGGCGGCGCACCAGGTCCTCCCGGCCGCCGAGGTCGAGTCCGGCCGCCGGTTCGTCGAGGAGCAGCAGCTCGGGGTCGGTCATCATGGCGCGGGCGATCAGCGTGCGCTTGCGCTCGCCCTCGGACAGGGTGCCGAACCTGCGGTCGAGGTACTCGGTCATGCCGAGCCGGTCGAGGAAGGCGCGGGCGCGCTCCTCGTCGACGGCCTCGTAGTCCTCGTGCCAGGTGGCGGTCATGCCGTACGCGGCGGTGAGCACGGTCTGCAGGACGGTCTGGCGGCGGGGCAGCTTCTCGGCCATGGCGATGCCCGCGATGCCGATGCGGGGGCGGAGCTCGAAGACGTCGGTGCCGACACCGCCGAGCTGCTCGCCGAGGACACTGACGCTGCCGGAGCTGGGGAAGAGGTAGCTGGACGCGATGTTGAGGAGGGTGGTCTTGCCGGCGCCGTTCGGGCCGAGGATGACCCAGCGCTCCCCCTCCTTGACCGACCAGGAGACATCGTCCACCAGAGCGCGTCCGTCGCGGACCACGGATACGTCCACCAGCTCCAGTACATCGCTCATGGCGCGTTGTCTCCCCATGCAGTGTCGAGATCGTCGGTGCCTGTGGGCACGGCTCCCCAGGAAATCTACGCCACCGGACGAGTGTGCCCGGCGCTGGGCCCGCGTGAGGACGGGCGCGGGGCCGGTTCTCTACGCTGGTCCCATGCTTTCGGAACCACGCTCAGGACGGCTGGCCGCATGGGGGAACGCGCTTCTGGCGGGGCTGGTGTCGCCGGACGACGCCGCGCTCGCCATTGTCGGGGAGGACGCGGTGCACCGCGTCGGGGGACTTCCGGGTGAGGCGGGGCCGGTCGGGCTCACGCTGGCCCTGGGGCGGCTGCGGGGGCTGGGGGTGACCGGTTTCCGGGTGGCGCTGCCCGCTCCGGGGCATCCGCTGGGGCTGAGCGGTCCGCCGGAGTTCAACGCGCGGGCGCTGGAGGCCGAGGAGGCGGTGGTGGCGTTCGGCGCGCCGTACGGGCTGGTTCCCGAGGTGCGGGAGGCGGGGCCGGAGGGGGATCTGCACGTCGAGGTGGTGTGGCGGTGTCTGCCGGTGCGGGAGGCGCCGCCGGCCGATGTGCCGTCGCTGGGCGAGGCGGAGCGGGAGCTCGCGGAGGGGCTGCGGGACGCGACGGCGGTGCTGTCGCGGCTGGACGTGGCCGGTTCGGGGCCGGTGGCCGAGGCGGCGGTGGACGCGTACCGGGCGCGGGCGGAGCGGGGGCGCGAGGTGCTGGCCCCGGGGTATCCGCCGCGGGCGGTGCGGGTGCTGGAGCTGGCGCAGCGGGTGGGGCTGCTGATCTCGGTGGCGTACGAGAAAGGGCACGGCGGGGCGGTGAGCGCCTCGCAGATCGCGGCGCGGGGCGAGGCGCTGCGGCCGGTGGAGCGGGTGGCGCGGCGGGCGCAGGTGGCGGCGTACAACGCCTATGTGGAGGAGCTGGAGCGGCGGCGGTAGACCGTCCGGGCGGGTCCGGGGCGGCCCCGGACCCGCCCGTCGCTCAGTCCACGGCGCCGTGCCGGACGGCCCAGAGGGCTGCCTGGGTGCGGTCGGCGAGGTCCAGCTTCATGAGGATGTTCGAGACGTGTGTCTTGACCGTCTTCTCGGAGAGGACCAGGGCGCGCGCGATCTCGCGGTTGGAGCGGCCGTCGGCGATCAGCCCGAGCACTTCCCGTTCCCGTTCGGTGAGTGTGCTCCCCCGGCCCGTGCCGCCGCCCGGGTCCTCCTGGGCGAGCAGGGCGCCGGCCACCTCCGGCTGGAGCAGGACGTGGCCCGCGTGCACCGAGCGGATGGCGCCGGCCAGTGCTTCCGGGTCGATGTCCTTGTACACGTAGCCGGAGGCTCCGGCGCGCAGGGCGGGGATGACGGTGCGCTGCTCGGTGAAGCTGGTGACGATCAGGACCTTGGCCGGATTCTCCAGCTCGCGGAGTCTGCGCAGGGCTTCCATGCCGTCCGTGCCGGGCATCTTGATGTCCATGAGGACGACGTCGGGGCGGAGCTCCTCGGTCCGGGCCACGCCCTCGGCGCCGTCGGCCGCCTCGCCGACCACTTCTATGTCGTCCTGGATCTCCAGGAACGTACGCAGACCGCGGCGGACCACCTGGTGGTCGTCGACCAGCAGCACCCTGATGGTTCTGTCAGCCACCGGGTACCTCCATCTCGATCGTGGTGCCCTTGCCGGGCGCCGATTCAACGGTGAGCCGTCCGCCGACGCCGTTCGCGCGGTCCCGCATGGAGACCAGGCCCAGATGGCGGCCGGCCCGGCGGGTCGCGGCGGGTTCGAAGCCGCGGCCGTCGTCGGTGATCCGCAGCAGTGTGCCGCTGCCGTGCCGGGCCAGGGTGACGTCGACGTGTTCCGCCCCGGAGTGGCGCAGCGCGTTGTGCAGGGCTTCCTGGGCGACGCGGAGCAGGGCCTCCTCCTGGGCGGCGGGCAGGGCCCGGATGCCCAGGCTCTCGAAGGTGACCCGGGCGGTGTGGGCCCGGTCCAGGACCTGGATCTGGGTACGGAGGGTGGCGACGAGCCCGTCCTCGTCGAGTGCGGCGGGGCGCAGTTCGACGACGGCGGCGCGCAGCTCGTCCGCGGCTTCGGCGGCGAGTGCGGCGACCTGCTGGAGCTCCCCCTTGGCGCGGGCCGGGTCGCGGTCGATCAGGGCGGTCGCCGCCTGGGCCGTCAGCCGCAGCGAGAAGAGCTTCTGGCTGACGGCATCGTGCAGCTCGTGGGCGAGGCGGGAGCGCTCCTCGGCGATGGTGAGTTCCCGGCTGCGCTCGTAGAGGCGGGCGTTGGTGAGGGCGATCGCGGCGTGCTGGGCCAGGATGCCCAGCAGTTCCTCGTCCTCGGCGGTGAAGCCGCAGCCGCCCTCGGGTTTGGGGCAGCGTTTGTTGGCGAGGAAGAGCGCGCCGATGGTCTCCTCGCCGTCCCTGATGGGCAGGCCCAGGAAGTCGGACATGTCGGGGTGGGCGTCGGGCCAGCCCTCGAAGCGGGGGTCCTTGCGGACGTCGGCGAGGCGTTCGGCCTTCGTCTCGTGGAGCATCGCGGCAAGGATGCCGTGCTGTCTGGGGAGCGGGCCGATCGCCTTCCACTGTTCGTCGCTGATCCCGTCGACGACGAACTGGGCGAAGCCCCCGTGGTCGTCGGGGACGCCCAGGGCGGCGTACTCGGCGTTCAGCAGCTCGCGGGCCGAGGCGACGATCGTCTTGAGGACGTCGCGTACTTCCAGGTGCCTGCTCATGGCGAGCAGGGCGGCGCTCACGGCTGAGAGACCCGACGGTGGGCGGTGGCTCATGTGCCTCACGGTACCGGCGGGGTTCGAACGCCGTATCGGCCTGTGGACGGCCCCGGATTGGGACGCCGGGCCTAGGCCGTACGTCCGAGCCACCGCTGTGCGGGCCTGGATCTAACCCTCTGAATTGCTGAAGCAACGGTTGGTCAGTTCGTTATGCGGCCGATGTGAGGCCGCGCATAGGACCCACATCACTTACGAAGCCGGCTAGTGGACACGTAAGCGCCACATCAGTGGTCATGAGCGGGGGCCGTCACACCCGAGCGGGTACCCGGTCCACTACCCGGGTTCGTACGTCACACCTTTGCCAGCAGATTTTGCTGGCGCTAAGAATTGCTCTCGTCCCCGACGGAGATGCGAAAGAACGCTTCCCGTCTTCGTCCTCCGTGAGGACTCCCGCGATTCGAAGAGGTACGTCTGCATGTTCGCGTCCAGCAACACCGGCCGTCGCCGCCGTCTGAACAAGACCCAGAAGCTCTCCGTCGCAGGTATCTCGGCCATGGCCGCCGCCGCGCTCTCGTTCTCGCTCGTCCCCGCCAACGCCGACTCCAAGCCCGAGGCCGCGGCCGCCGTGTCCGGCGTCCCCGTGGTGCTCGCGTCGGCCGCCGGTACGCCGCAGGCCAAGGCCGTGCAGGCCAGCATCATCGAGCAGCACTCCACCGCCGAGAAGCTGGTGAAGGCCGCCGACCTCGCCAAGGCCAAGAAGGCCGCAGCCGCGAAGGCCAAGGCCGCCAAGGCGAAGGCAGCGGCGCAGGCGAAGGCCGACGCCAGGGCCCGGGCCGCGGCGGTGCGGACCGAGGCCGCCGCCAAGCGCGCCGAGCCGCAGGCCGCCAGCCGCTCCGAGGTCCGTACCCCGGTCTACGCGAACAACCTGGACGGCTGGATCCGGCAGGCCCTCGACATCATGCGGTCCCACGGCATCCCCGGCTCGTACGACGGTCTGCACCGCAACATCATGCGTGAGTCGACCGGCAACCCGAACGCGGTCAACGGCTGGGACATCAACGCCCAGAACGGCACCCCGTCCTGCGGTCTGCTCCAGGTGATCCAGCCGACGTTCAACGCGTACCACGTCCCGGGCACCTCGTCGAACATCTACGACCCGGTCGCCAACATCGCGGCCGCCGCCAACTACGCGGCCGACCGGTACGGCTCGATCGACAACGTCAACAGCGCGTACTGACCGGCGGCCCGTCCGCCGGGCGGCCACCGTCGACGCCGAAGGGCGGCACCCCGCACGGGG
>NZ_JBHJQP010000232.1:0-10350 GCF_042262625.1 Streptomyces sp. NPDC056347
CCGCCTCCCCGCACGTGGGGAGGCGGGCCTCGGTCGTGCCGTGGGCCGTCCGTGCTCAGACCACCTGGTGCAGCCAGCGGACCGGGGCGCCCTCGCCCGCGTGGCGGAAGGGCTCCAGCTCGTCGTCCCACGGCTTGCCGAGCAGTTTGGCGATCTCGGCGGCCAGGTCGCTCTCGCCCCGCTTCGAACGCGCCAGCGCGGCCCGCAGCCGGTCCTCGGGCACCAGGATGTCGCCGTGCAGGCCGGTCACGGCGTGGAAGATGCCCAGGCCCGGCGTGGAGCTGTAGCGCTCGCCCTCCGCCGTGGCGCTCGGCTCGGCCGTCACCTCGAAGCGCAGCATGTCCCAGCCCCGCAGCGCGGAGGCCAGCTTGGACGCCGTGCCGGCGCGGCCCTGCCAGGAGAACTCGGACCGCCAGGTGCCGGGCGCGGCGGGCTGTCTGATCCAGTCGAGCTGGACCCGGACGCCGAGAACACCCCCTACCGCCCACTCGACATGGGGGCAGAGCGCGCGCGGTGCGGAGTGAACGTACAGAACTCCACGTGTCGTCACCGGGACCTCCAGTGTGGAACGAAGTTCGCCTTCTCCAGCAACCTCGCGCCCGAACCGTCGATTCTCGGCCGGATCCCGAGGTTGTCATCAGTAAACAGCATCGGGGTGAAGCTCCTGAAAAAGGACAGTATGTGACGTGGTGTGATTTCCGGAAAGCCACTCAAGTGGAGCCGAGTGGGGGACAGCGCCGCTGGTTCGCCGAGGAAAAGCTACCGCGCTGCGGGGGCCCCGGTGTGACGTACGGTCGGTCCCGGGCCCTTCCTTCGCTCAGCTTTCACCCGCCAGGGCGTCGGGGCCCTCCGACCGGTGCCACCAGGGGTTGCCGGGGGCATAACCGAGGGGAGCACGGCATGCAGGATCGTTTTGCCCGCCACCGTCCGCGTACCGGTGGTGCCCGTCCGCGTACCGGTGACGGTGGCCGTCGCGCCGGTGGCGCCACCCGTCCGCGTGCCGTCGCCGCGATGCTGACGGCGGTCTGCCTGCTCGGCACGGCCGCCCTGGCCGGTTGCAGCTCCGGGACGGGGAGCACGACGAAGGGGGCCGCCGCGCAGCCCTCCGCCCGGCCCGGACCGGTCTGGGACCGCAGGCCGGCGTCGGTGGCCGCGGTGGGCGACTCCATCACCCGGGGCTTCGACGCCTGCTCGGTGCTGGCGGACTGCCCGGAGGTCTCCTGGGCGACCGGTACGGACGGCGAGGTCCGCAGCCTCGCGGTGCGGCTGCTCGGCGACGCGAAGGCCGCCTCGCACAGCTGGAACCACGCCCGGACCGGGGCCCGGATGGCCCAGCTCCCGGAGCAGATGGCGCAGGCCGCGCAGGAGCGACCCGATCTGGTGACGGTGATGATCGGCGCCAATGACGCCTGCCGGGACTCCGCCCGCTACATGACGCCGGTGGCCGATTTCCGGAGCTCGTTCGAGGCGTCGATGCGGCAGCTGCGGGCCGGCGCGCCCAAGGCGCAGGTGTACGTGTCGAGCGTGCCGGACCTCAAGCGGCTCTGGTCGACGGGGCGCGACAACGCGCTGGGCAAGCAGATCTGGAAGCTGGGGATCTGCCCGTCGATGCTGGGCGACGCCGACGACCTGGGCCCGGACGCGACGGCCCGGCGCGCGGAGGTGCGGGAGCGGGTGGTGGCGTACAACGGGGTGCTCCGGGACGTCTGCGCGAAGGACCGGCTCTGCCGCTACGACGGCGGCGCGGTCTTCGAGTACCCCTTCACCGGCAAGCAGCTCAGCCAGTGGGACTGGTTCCACCCGGGGCGCGACGGGCAGGCCCGGCTCGCGGAGATCGCCTACCGCAATGTCACCGCCCTCCGGCCCCCCGCATAGGCTTCACGATCATGACCATGATCACGGGTTCGGGCACGGCGGTACGGGCGGACGACTTCGGCACTCTCGCGGACGGCACCCCGGTGCACCGCTGGACGCTGGAGCGGGACGGCACGCGGGTGCGGGTGCTGACGTACGGCGGGATCGTGCAGTCGGTCGAGGTGCCGGACCGGGACGGGGTGCGGGCGCCCGTCGCGCTCGGGCTGCCGGACCTGAACGGGTACCTGGCGTTCCCCGGCCCGTACTTCGGCGCGCTGGTCGGGCGGTACGCGAACCGGATCGGCGGGGCCGGGTTCGAGCTCGACGGGCGCGCGTACCGGCTGGCGCCGAACGAGGGGCGCAATCAGGTGCACGGCGGGGCCGGGGGCTTCGACAAGCGCGTGTGGCGGGCCCGGGAGGTGGCGGACGGCATCGAGCTGTCGCTGGTCTCCGAGGACGGCGAGGAGGGCTTCCCGGGCCGCCTCGCGGTGCGTGCCGCGTACACCCTGGAGGCGGGCGGGGCGCTGCGGATCGCGTACCGGGCGAGTACCGACGCGCCGACGGTGCTGAACCTGACGAACCACACGTACTGGAACCTCGCGGGCGCCGGCAGCGGCAGCGCGCTGGGGCAGCTGCTGCGGATCGCGGCCGGGCGGATCACCCCGGTGGACGCCGAGTCGCTGCCGACCGGTGAGCTGCTGCCGGTGGCCGGGACCCGGTTCGACTTCCGCGAGCCGGTGCCGGTCGGGGCGGGTTACGACCACAACTTCGTGCTGGACGCGCCGGACGCGGGCACGGGCCCGGCGGCCGAGCTGTACGACGCGGGCTCGGGACGCGTGCTGACGGTGACGACGACGGAGCCGGGGCTCCAGCTGTACACTGCGGACCACTTCGACGGGCGGCCGTTCGGCCCGTGCGCCGGGGTCGCGCTGGAGACCCAGCACTTCCCCGACTCCCCGAACCGGCCGGAGTTCCCGAGCACGGTGCTCCGGCCGGGCGAGGAGTTCGTCTCGACGACGGTGTACGGCTTCTCGGTGCGCTGAGGCCCGGGGCGTTACGCGTCGATCTCCACGGCCGCCGTCAGGCGTACGTCGGCAAGCGAGTGGGCCGCCTGGATCTCGTAGCCGCCGGGGACCGGGACCCAGCCGTACGCGTCCTCGTCCCAGATCTCGTAGCCGCGCGGGTCCAGGGCGATCGTCACCTCGGCGCTCCCGCCGGGCGCCGCCTCGGCGCGGGCGAAGCCGACGAGCCGGCGGGCCGGGCGTCCGGCGGTGTCCTCGCGGGGCGCCAGGTAGATCTGGACGGTCTCGGCGCCCGGCCGGGTGCCGGTGTTGCGGACGCGCACGGTGGCGGTGTCCCGGTCGGCGGTGAGGCTCTCGTACGACCAGGTGGTGTAGCCGAGTCCGTGGCCGAAGGGGTAGGCGGGGGCGGTACCGGCCCGCTCCCAGGCCCGGTAGCCGACGAAGACGCCCTCGTCGTAGCGGAGTTCCCCGTCGGTGGGGGTGGTGTTCGCCACCGGTACGTCGGTGAGGGCGGCCGGCCAGGTGGTGGGGAGCCGCCCGCCCGGCTCGGCGGCGCCGAGCAGCACGTCGGCCAGGGCGTGTCCGGCCTCCTGCCCCGGGAACCAGGCGAGCAGCACCGCGGCGACCTCCTCCCGCCACGGAAGCTCCACCGGGGAGCCGGAGTTGACGATGACCACGGTGTTCGGGTTGGCGGCGGCGACGGCGTGCACCAGCTCGTCCTGGTGGCCGGGGAGCCGCAGATCGGTGCGGTCGAAGCCCTCGGACTCGACGCGTTCGGTGGTGCCGACGACGACGATCGCGGTGTCCGCCGCGCGGGCCGACTCCACGGCCTCGGCGATCAGTTCGGCCGGGTCGCGGCGCGGGCCGAGGTGGCAGAGGGCGAACGAGACGCCCAGGACGGGCGCGTCGTCGCCGAGGGTCTCGGGGACCTGCCGCAGCGAGACCCGGACGGGCTCGCCCGCGGTGAGGCCGATCCGGCCGCGCTCCAGCGGGTTGCCGAAGAAGGCCTCGCCGGGGTCGGCGGAGACCACCCGGTGCAGTCCGTCGTACAGGGTCTCGCCCGCGACGGTGAGGGTGAGCGCGCCGGTGCCCCGGGTGCCGAAGACGTGCTCTCCGGTGTCGCGCGGGGTGAAGGTGCCGGTGATCTCGACGCTGTGCAGGGTGGCGCGGGTGACGCCCTCGGGGAGGTCGTCGCCGATCCACTGGACGGTGCCGCCGGGCAGCGGTGCGGAGCCGAGGACGGTGCCGGCCGCGTCGTAGCAGACGGCGCGCAGCTCGAAGCCCTGCTCGGCGGGGGTGAGTTCGGTGTTGGGGTCGGCGCCGACGCGGTAGTCGACGGTGCCTTCGGGGAGGGCGGCGAGCAGGCCGTCGAGCGGGGTGACGACGTGGTCCGGGAAGACCTGGGCGGAGCCGCCGCCGAGGACCCGGGCGTCGCGGGCGAGCGCCCCGCTGACCGCGACGGTGCGGACGGCCGCCGGGTCGACGGGGAGGACGGGGCGCCCCCCGGGTGCGTCGCCGCGCACTTCGTTGCGGACCAGGACGAAGGAGCGGCGGGCGATCTCGCGGGCCAGCGCCTCGCCGTCGATCCCGGCGGGGCGGTCGGCCGGGGCGACGGCGGGCGGGGCGCCGTCCAGGACGCCGACGCGGGCGGCCAGCCGCAGCACGTTGCGTACGGCGCCGTCGACGACGGACTCCTCGACCTCGCCGGCCCGTACCGCGTCGGCGAGGGCCTTGCCGTACACCGTCTTCGGGCCGGGCATCGCGATGTCGAGGCCGCCGTCGGCGGTGGCGGCGGTGGAGCGGGCGGCCAGCCAGTCGGAGACGACGCAGCCGTCGAAGCCCCATTCGCCGCGCAGCACCGTGTTCAGCAGGTAGTGGTGCTCGGTCATGGTGGTGCCGTTGACCCGGTTGTAGGCGGCCATGATGCCCCACGGGCGGGCGCCTGCGACGATCCGTTCGAAGGGGGAGAGGTAGATCTCGCGCAGGGCGCGCGGGGCGACCACGTTGTCCACGGTGAAGCGGTCGGTCTCGGCGTCGTTGGCGACGTAGTGCTTGACGGTGGTGCCGACCCCGCCGTCCTGCACCCCGCGCACGTAGCCGGTGCCGATCTCGCCGGTGAGGTACGGGTCCTCGCTGTACGTCTCGAAGTGGCGCCCGCCGAGCGGGGACCGGTGGAGGTTCACCGTCGGGGCGAGGAGGACGTGCACGCCCTTGCGCCGGGCCTCCTGGGCGAGCAGGTGCCCGGCGCGGCGGGCCAGGTCCGCGTCCCAGGCGGCGGCCAGCGCGGTCGGCGAGGGCAGGGCCACGGACGGGTCGTCGGCGCTCCAGGCGACGCCCCGGACCCCGATCGGCCCGTCGGACATGACCAGCGAGCCCAGCCCGACGGCGGGCAGCGCGGGCAGCGACCACATGTCCTGCCCGGCCAGCAGCCGCGCCTTGTCGTCGAGCCCCAGCGCGGCGAGCGCCGCTTCGACGGCGGCCTCACGGACCTCGTCGGGGTGAGTGGGCATGGGCGCGTCTGTCACGGCCGTACCTCCGTGTCGGATTCCGTATTGAACGCCTCCATACTGACCCCGTTACGGGTAGGCCAGTAGGTTTCGTTACCTTTCCGATATTCACGGGATGACGTACGGTCCCAGTACGGGGGTGACGGGCGTCGGGAGGGGCTGGGGCGATGGTTCGGGGCAGAAGTACGGAGCGGCGGGCGGAGATCGTCCGGGCGGCGCTCGAAGTGATCGCCGAGCGGGGCTACCGGGGCGCCTCGCTGAGCGCCGTCGCCGAGCGAGTCGGCCTCAGCCAGCAGGGGCTGCTGCACTACTTCCCCACCAAGGAGGCGCTGCTCCTCACCGTGCTGGAGGAGCGCGACCAGTGGGACACCGGGGGCGGCGCCGGGGGCGACGGGGTCTGGCCGGTCGAGCTGCTGGCCTCGCTGGTGGAGTACAACGCGATGCGGCCCGGCATCGTCCAGACGTTCTCGGCGCTGCTCGGCGAGAGCGTGACGGAGGGGCATCCGGCGCGGGCGTTCTTCACCCGCCGCTACACCCAGGTCCGGGCGAGCATGGCGGCGGTCCTGCGCGCGGAGTACGGCGAGCGGCTGCCGGGCGGGCTGAGTCCGGAGCGTGCGGCCCCGCTGCTGGTGGCGGTGCTGGACGGGCTCCAGTACCAGTGGCTGCTGGACCCGGAGGCGGTGGACATGCCCGCGGCCTTCGGGGACTTCCTGGCACTGCTGCGGGAGCCGGGGGCGGCCGGGGAGCCGGGAGCGCAGGAATCGCCCGAGGGGCCAACAGCCCATCCGGAAGCGGGAGTTCCGGAGAACCGATCATCATGACATTCCCCGCGGCGCCGCGGGGGCGGGTTGCCCGGACCCTCACCACCTGCGGGTGATTTCGGGGCCGTCTACGCGCGTTCGGGCATCGGGCACCCCGCCGGGCACCCCAGGGTTTACCGCATGACTTCCACGCCCACAGGCCCGTCAGCCGGCCTGCCCTCCCGCCGCACCCTGCTCTCGGGCGCCACCGCCGGCGCCGCCGCGCTGGCCGTGACCGCCGCCGCCGGCCCCGGCACCGCGAACGCCGCCACGAACGCCGCGCCCGCCGCGCCGCCGGCACCCGAGGCCACCGGTTCGGACTGGGAGACCTGCCTCTCCGTCGCCCGCGCCATCCTCGTACGCGACGCGCAGGACAAGTCGTTGGTGCCGTACTACCGCGACGTCCTGCTCTCCAAGGGGCTGCCGCGCGGCCGCAGGGCCCCCAAGAAGGTGCTGGTCATCGGGGCGGGTCCGGCCGGGCTCGCCGCCGCCGATCTGCTCCACCGCGCCGGGCACACCGTCACCGTCATCGAGGCCAACGGCAACCGCGTCGGCGGCCGGATCAAGACCTTCCGCCCGGGCGGCCACGAGCGCGCGAAGGCCCCGTTCGCCGACCCGAAGCAGTACGCCGAGGCGGGCGCGATGCGCATCCCCGACAGCCACCCGCTGGTCACCGGGCTGATGGACGGCTTCGGCCTGAAGCGCCGCCCCTTCCACCTGGTGGACGTCGACGCCCAGGGCCACCCCGTCAACCGCACCTGGCTCCACGTCAACGGCATCCGGGTGCGCAAGGCCGACTACACGAAGAACCCCCGGAAGGTGAACCGCTCGTTCGGCGTGCCCGCCGCGTTCGAGGACAAGCCCGCCGCGCAGATCGTGCGGGAGGCGTTCGCCCCGGTCCGCAAGGAGTTCGAGGGCAAGGAGGGCACCGCGCTCGTCGAGGGCTGGGCCCGGGTCGTCCAGCGGTACGGGCACTGGTCGATGTTCCGCTTCCTGACCGAGGCGGCCAAGCTCGACGAGCGCACCATCGACCTGATCGGCACGGTCGAGAACCTCACCTCCCGGCTCCACCTCGCCTTCGTGCACAGCTTCATCGGGGCCTCCCTGATCAGCCCGGACACCGCCTTCTTCGAGCTGCCGGGCGGCACCGGCACCCTCGCCGACGCGATGTACGAGCGGGTCAGGGGCCTCGTGAAGCTGGACCGCCGGGTCACCCGGATCAGCCACGGCGAGCACGGCGTCGAGGTCGAGACGGTCTCCGAGGGCCGCGACGGCAAGCCCCTGGTGCGCCAGACCTTCCGCGGCGACCGGGCGATCATCACCGTGCCGTTCTCCGGACTGCGCCACATCCCCGTCAGCCCCGCGCTCTCGTACGGCAAGCGGCGCGCGGTCACCGAGATCCACTACGACGCGGCGACCAAGGTGCTGCTCGAATTCAGCCGCCGCTGGTGGGAGTTCGACGAGAAGGACTGGAAGCGGGAGCTGGAGCGGATCAGGCCCGGCCTGTACGACGCCTACCGGCAGGGCAGGGCGCCGGCCGACGGCTCGCTGCTGGGCGCCCACCCCTCCGTGCCCTCCGGCCACCTGCCGGACAACCAGCGCGTGCACTACGCGGCGCACCGGGCCGTCGCCCGCGACCAGCCCGAGGCGGCCCGGGTCATCGGCGGCGGCTCGGTCACCGACAACGCCAACCGCTTCATGTACCAGCCCTCGCACCCGGTGGAGGGCAGCAAGGGCGGCGTCCTGCTCGCCTCGTACAGCTGGGCCGACGACGCGCTGAAGTGGGACTCGCTCGACGACGACGAGCGCTACCCGTTCACCCTGGCCGGGGTGCAGGACGTCTACGGGCAGCGGATCGAGGTGTTCTACACGGGCGTGGGCGCCACCCAGTCGTGGATGCGCGACCCGTACGCGTACGGCGAGGCGTCGGTGCTGCTGCCCGGCCAGCACACCGAACTCCTCGCCCATGTGCGCTCGGTGGAGGGTCCGCTGCACTTCGCGGGCGACCACACCTCGGTCAAGCCCGCCTGGATCGAGGGGGCGCTGGAGTCCGCGGTCCGCTCGGCGCTGGAGGTGCACAGCAGCTGACCGCAGGGGCGGGGCGTCGCTCAGCGGGCCAGGCCCAGGGTGACGCCCAGTCCGACGAGCACCGATCCGATGCCGCGGTTGAGCGCCTTCTGCCACCTCAGCATCCCGGTGCGGAGCCGCACGTTCGAGAAGAACAGCGCGACCAGCGCGAACCAGCCGAAATGGGCGGCGGACATGAACAGCCCGTAGCCCGCCTGCCGCCACAGCCCGGTCCCGGGCCCGACGACCTGGGTGAAGGTCGACACCACGAAGAGCGTGGTCTTGGGGTTCAGCGCGTTGGTGAGGAAGCCGGTGCGCAGGGCCCCGGACCGGGTCAGCTCCGGCCCGGACCCCAGGTCCACGTCGACGTCCCCGCGGGCGAGGAAGGTCCGGACCCCGATGTAGACGAGATAGGCCGCGCCGACCAGTTTGAGCGCGGTGAACAGCGCGGTCGACGAGGCGATCAGCAGCCCGACGCCGAGCATCGTGTACGTGACGTGGACGAGGACCCCCGCGGCGACCCCGGCGGCGGCCATGAGCCCCGTCGTGCGACCGTGGAGGTAGCTGTTGCGGACGACCATCGCGAAGTCCGCGCCCGGACTGATGACGGCGAGGACCGTGATGACGGCGACGGCGACGAGCTCGGTCATGACCGGGCGGCCCCTCAGTCCTTGTCGAGCCGGTACGGCGCGGGGGCGGGTTCGCCGTCCTCGCCGTCCCCGTCCCCGTCCCCGTCCGCCGGGGACACCAGGTCGCGGGCCAGCAGGGTGGCCCCGGCGACGGCGCCCGGCATCAGGAACACGGCGACGAACGGGACCAGGAAGGCCAGCCCCAGCGGTACGCCGAAGCCGAGGGTCAGCATCCGCCGCCCGCGCAGCAGGGCGAGCCGGTCCCGCAGCGCCATGCCGCGGCGCTGGAGCGCGACGGCGGTCAGCTCCTCGGCGAGGAAGTAGCCGGTGACGCAGAAGCCGAGCACGGGAACCACCGTCTGGCCGAGCACCGGGACGAAGCCGAGGGCGAAGAGCAGCAGCGAGTAGAGCCCCACCCGCACCAGGATGCGGACGCTGTCGCGGGCGGAGATCCACAGCTCCCGCCAGAGCGGCAGCCCCGACTCGGGGACCTCGCCGCCCTCCGTGCGGTCGACCTGCTCGGAGAGCGATTCGTAGAAGGGCTGGCCGACCAGCAGCGTCACGGCGGTGAAGGTGATCACGGCGAGGAAGAGGCCGAGGCCGAAGACCAGCACGGTCAGGGTGGTGCGGAACAGGCCGAGCCAGGGCGAGGACCAGTCGTCGGCGAACGGTGTCGCCCAGCCCACCAGGTCGTCGGCGCCGTAGCCGAGACCGACGAGGGCCCCCGCGTACAGCACCAGGGTGACCAGTCCGGGCAGCAGTCCGAAGCCGAACCACCGTCCGTGCCGGACGACCCAGCGCTGTCCCTTTGCCAAGTAGCCGAAGCCCGCCCCTAGATCACGCATGACGTCAGCGTACTGGCGGTGCCGGGAGAGCCCGAGGGCCGCACCCCGGTGCGGGGTGCGGCCCTCAGAACCCGCGGCGAGCGGGCGTGGTCAGGAAGCGACCGACAGCTCGACCTCGATGTTGCCCCGGGTGGCGTTCGAGTACGGGCACACCTGGTGGGCCTTCTCGACGAGCGCCTGCGCGGTGGCGGTGTCCACGTTCGGGATGGTGGCGCGGATCGCCACCGCCAGGCCGAAGCCGCCCTCGGCGGTCTTGCCGATGGAGACCTCGGCGGTCACCGTGGAGCCCGAGATGTCCGCCTTCTCCTGACGGGCCACCACGCCCAGCGCGCCCTGGAAGCAGGCGCTGTAGCCGGCGGCGAAGAGCTGCTCCGGGTTGGTGCCCGCGCCGCTTCCGCCCATGCTCTTCGGCGGGTTGACGACGACGTCGAGGTTGCCGTCGTCGGACGAGACCCGGCCGTCACGGCCGTTCTCGGCGGTGGCGACGGCGGTGTAGAGGACGTTGATGTCCTGAATGGTCATGCTGAGGATTCCTCCTGCTGTGCGCCGCGACTCGCGCCCACGATCGCGGCGGCCTGGGATGAGAATAGTGCCTGCGCCGGCGCCCGCGCCGGGCGGCGGTGCCC
>NZ_JBHJQP010000233.1:0-10157 GCF_042262625.1 Streptomyces sp. NPDC056347
CCCCTCGATTCGAAGGGGTGCGGGCCCGCGCCGTTTCCGCGTCGGGCGCCGGCGAGGCGTTCAGCCGGTGCCGGGGACCAGGCGGGCCGTGCCCTGGACGAGCTCGCCGCGGAGCTTCTTCTCCAGCAGCACGTCCTGGGGCCCCGGCTTCCACGGCCCGGCGCGCGGCGGCACCCCGCTGATCCGCCGGGCGGGTGACTGCGGGGTCTCGTGCCGAGTCGGCGCCGTCACCAGGGTGAACAGTGTCAGCCCGACGAGCGCCGCCGCGAACCAGAAGGTGATCCGGGTCCACCGCCCGGCCCGGTGCTCGCTGTCGGTGCGGACCCGGCCGGGTGCCGGGAGCGTGCCGGGGGCCGGGGTCAGGGCGAGCGTGCCGAGCAACTCGCCGAGGGGCGCCGATCGCCCGGCGGGCGCGTCGTGCTCCGCCGGTTCGGGCATCCGCTCGGCGATCGCGGCGCGCGCGTTCAGCAGCCGGTTCGCCGTGGCCGGGGTGGTCGCCTCGGTCTCCGCGGCCGTGTCCGGCAGGTCCAGGCCCAGGCCGTCGTGGAGCACCAGGGTGCGGCGGTGGGCGGGCGGCAGCGCGAGCAGCGCGTCGAGCAGGGCGCGCGAGGCGGGCTCGTCCGGTGGCGGGTCGGGGCGGCGGTGCGCGCGCCGCAGCCGGTGCCAGGGCGACACGGCGTACTCGTACGCGGCGGCCCGCACCCACCCCACCGGGTCCCGGTCCACCGCGACCTCGGGCCAGCGCTCCCAGGCCAGGGCGAAGGCGCGGGCGACGGACTCCCGGGCGAGGCCGCGGTTTCCGGTCAGCAGGAACGTCTGGTGGAAGAGGGCGGTGGCGCAGTGCACGTACAGCGCGTCGAACGCCGCGGCGGGGGCGGGCGAACCGGCGGTGGCGGGCGCCTCGGCCGGGCCGGACATCTCGGCGGAGGCGGCGGAAGGGGTGTCCGGGGGGCCCGTGGCGTCCGTGCTGTCCGTCGGACTCCGTGTCATGCAGGACCCCCCATCGGGCTACACCGCGTAATAAAGCACATAAACATATATTGGGCGACACAGCGGGCGTTATCCCGTTACGCGTAATAAGCGCGTGTCGTTGGCAGCATGGCCGTGTGACCCAAGTAACGGAGAGCGGCCCCATGTTGTCGGCGGATCAGGGCCGGTCCGCCGCGCTGACCCTGGCCCTGCTGAGGGGGGCGGTCGCGGCCGGGCTCGGGCTGGGCTCGATCACCGTCCTCGTCCTGGCGTTGTGGATCATCTCCCCGGACTCCGGCGACAGCCCCGCCGGCGCCCTCCACGCGGCGGCCGGGCTCTGGCTGCTCGCCCATGGCGCCGAGCTGATCAGGGCCGACACGCTGAGCGGGGTGCCCGCCCCGGTGGGGGTCGTACCGCTGCTGCTCGCCGTGGTGCCGGTGTGGCTGGTGCACCGTGCGGCGCGCGATGTCCTGGTGCCGGACGAGGAGCACCCGGCCCTGACGGCGGGGAGCGGTCTGGCCGCGGTCGCCGGGGGGTATCTGCTGGTCGGCTCGGCCGTCGCGTACTACGCGCGGGGCGGTGCGCTGTCCGTACGGCCGCTCTCGCTGCTCTTCCCGGCGGCCGTCGTGGTGGTGGGCGTGGCGGCGGCCGGGGTCTGGGCGGCGGCCGGGCGCCCGGTCGTGCTGCCCGGCCGGGCCCCGTCCGCCCTGCACCGGGCGCTGGCGGACGGCCGGCTCCGGGAGCGCGCCGCGACGGTGTGGCGGGCGGCGGCGGCCGGGGTGGCGATGCTGGTCGGCGGCGGGGCGCTGCTCGTCGCGGCCGGGCTGGTGTGGCACGCGCATCCGGCCCGGCAGGCGTTCGTCCAGCTCTCGGGCGACTGGTCGGGCCGGGTCGCGGTGCTGCTGCTCGCGGCGGTGCTGGTGCCGAACGCGGCGGTGTGGGGTGCGGCGTACGGGCTCGGGCCCGGGTTCGCCCTGGGCACGGCGTCCACGGTCACCCCGCTGGCCTTCTCCGGACGCCCGGCGCTGCCCGGCTTCCCCCTGCTGGCCGCGGTGCCCGCCCAGGGCCCCGGGACGCTCCCGAACTGGGCGGCCCTCGGCGTGCCGGTCGCGGCCGCGGTGACCGTCGCCTGGTTCACGGTGCGGCGGGCCGCGCCGTCGCGCGGCGGGGGCGAGGAGGCGTGGGGCCCAGGGGCGACCGCGCTGGTGGCCGCGCTCGCGGCGGTCGGGTGCGGGGCCGGTACGGCGGTGCTGGCGGCGGCCGCCGGGGGGCCGCTGGGGACGCGGGCGCTGGCGGAGTTCGGGCCGGTGTGGTGGCTCGCCGGGGCGGCGGCGACGGCCTGGACGGTGGTGCTGGGGGTGCCCGGCGCGCTGTTGCTGCGGGCGTGGCGGCTGCGCAGGCGGGTCCGCAGCGGCTGGTGGTGGCTCACCGGTGCGATGCCGCCCCAGGAGCGGGAACGCGAGCGGGAAAGAGTGCGGGAGCAGGAGCGGGCACGGGCGCGACGGGCCGCGTACGCGTCCGCCGCCCCCGTACCGCCGCCCGGTCCGGGGGCGGAAGGGGACTTCACGCCGTACGACTTCACGCCGCACGACTTCACGCCGTACGACTTCCTGCCGACCGAGCCCTGGTACGGGCGGACGGCCCGGCCCGAGGGGGCCGGACCGTCCGGGAGCGCGGGAGGGGAGGGGCTCAGTCCTTGACGCCGAAGAGCGGCTCCAGCGGCTTCGGCAGCTGGTCGTTGCAGGCGACCTGACCGGCCTTGGTCAGGGCGTCGTTGACGCAGGTGTAGTAGTCGCGGTAGACGAGCTGCACGGTGAAGGTCGCGGCGACGATCGAGAGCGCGAGCAGTGCCGTCACCAGACCGCTGACCGCGGCCGTGGTCTGCTGCCTGCCGCCGACCGGGGCCGCGGGGGCGGCCGGCGCGGGTGCCCCCGGCGTCCGGGCGGGGCCCGCCGCCTGCCCGGAGCCGTCGGCGGCCGGGCTCCTCGGCTTGGACCGCAGCGAGCTGATCGCCCAGTACACCGCGAGCGAACCGAGCAGCAGGGCGATCTCCGGGAAGTCGAAGAGCGCGAAGAAGAAGGCCCACATGCCGCAGAGCAGCGCGTAGCGCGCCCGGCGCTGTGCGGGGTCGGTGGGGTCCCAGCGCAGCCCGCCCGGGCTGCCCTCGGGCCCGCCCTGGCCGCCGCCACCGCCCGTACCGCCCTGGCCCGGGCGGCCGCCGAAGCCGCCGTTCTGCCGGCCGGGCTGACGGCTGCTCCACTGGCCGCCCCACGCCGGACGGTCCCCGGAGGAGCCGCTCTCGCCGGAGCCCTCCCCGCTCCCGGAGTCGTTGCCGTTGCCGGAGCCCTGCGCGGTGTTCACCGGGTGGCGGGGCTGCCAGGGCTGGTCGGGCCGGTTCTCCGGCGGCGGGGCGAAGGGGTTGTCGTCACTCCCGTCCGAACCCCTCCCGCCCGGGGAAGAGGCGTCCCGCTCGGGCAGCGGCTGGCGGAAGGCGGTGCGGCGGCGTCGGTCCGGCATGTGGTGAACGTCTTCCCCATCTCGTCATTTCCGCCCCGTGGACGGTTCGCTGTCCCCTGACGCTACCTCCCGGCAAGGAGCCGCCGAAAGCTGGGAGCGCGGGCCGGGGCGCCGATCCCCGCGATCCGGACCGGCCGCCGCCCGCCGGGGCCGCCGACCCCCGTCCCGTGGGGGTTCGCCGGGGTGCCGGTATCGTTGCTGGCGGTCGACCGGTTCGTAGAGTTCCCCGTACCGAGGGGCTCTGTTCTTTCGTACGACCGTACAAATCAGCGTCGCTCTGCTCCACGACGTGGGCGGAGCACGCCGGAACACCACGCGAGAAAGGGCCCAGCCGTGGCCTCCCCGCCCCCCTCCGCCGCCCCGGCACGTCTGGTCGTGCTGGTCTCCGGTTCGGGAACGAATCTGCAAGCCCTGCTCGACGTCATCGGTGACGATCCCGGGGCCTTCGGCGCGCAGGTCGTCGCGGTCGGCGCCGACCGCCCCGGCATCGCCGGTCTCGAACGGGCGGAGCGCGCCGGAATTCCGACCTTCGTCTGCCGGGTCAAGGACCACGCGACCCGGGACGAGTGGGATGCCGCGCTGGCCGCCGCGACGGCCGCGCACCGCCCGGACCTCGTGGTGTCCGCGGGGTTCATGAAGATCGTGGGGAGGGAGTTCCTCGCCCGCTTCGGCGGCCGGATCATCAACACCCACCCCGCCCTGCTCCCCAGTTTTCCCGGTGCCCACGGGGTGCGCGACGCGCTCGCGTACGGCGTGAAGGTCACCGGCTGCACCGTCCACTTCGTCGACGACGGCGTCGACACCGGTCCGATCATCGCGCAGGGCGTGGTGGAGGTGACCGAGGAGGACTCGCCGGAGGGCGAAGCCGCTCTCCACGAACGCATCAAGCAAATCGAGCGCAAGCTGCTCGTCGAGGCCGTGGGGCGGCTCGCCCGCGACGGCTATCGCATTGAGGGACGAAAGGTTCATCTCGGTCATGTCGGTGAATAAGCCCATCCGTCGCGCCCTGGTCAGTGTCTACGACAAGACGGGGCTCGAAGACCTCGCGCGCGGCCTGCACGAGGCGGGTGTCGAGCTGGTCTCCACCGGCTCCACCGCCGGGCGGATCGCCGCCGCCGGCGTCCCGGTCACCAAGGTCGAGGAGCTCACGGGCTTCCCCGAGTGCCTCGACGGCCGCGTCAAGACGCTGCACCCGCGCGTCCACGCCGGCATCCTGGCCGACCTCCGCCTCGACGCCCACCGCGAGCAGCTCGCCGAGCTCGGCGTGGAGCCGTTCGACCTGGTGGTCGTCAACCTCTACCCGTTCAAGGAGACCGTCGCCTCCGGCGCGTCGGCCGACGAGTGCGTGGAGCAGATCGACATCGGCGGCCCCTCGATGGTCCGCGCCGCAGCCAAGAACCACCCGTCGGTGGCCGTGGTCACCAGCCCCGCGCGGTACGCCGACGTGCTGGCCGCGGTGAAGGCCGGCGGCTTCGACCTGACCGCCCGCAAGCGGCTGGCCGCCGAGGCGTTCCAGCACACCGCCGCGTACGACGTCGCCGTGGCCTCCTGGTTCGCGGACGACTACGCCGCGGCCGACGACTCGGGCTTCCCCGACTTCTTCGGTGCCACGTACGAGCGCGCGAACGTGCTGCGCTACGGCGAGAACCCGCACCAGCCCGCCGCCCTCTACACCTCGGGCACCGGCGGCCTGGCCGAGGCGGAGCAGCTGCACGGCAAGGAGATGTCGTACAACAACTACACGGACACCGACGCCGCGCGCCGGGCCGCGTACGACCACGCCGAGCCGTGCGTCGCGATCATCAAGCACGCCAACCCGTGCGGCATCGCGATCGCCGACGACGTCGCCGAGGCGCACCGCAAGGCGCACGCCTGCGACCCGCTGTCGGCCTTCGGCGGCGTCATCGCCGTCAACCGTCCGGTGACCGTCGCCATGGCCGAGCAGGTCGCGGAGATCTTCACCGAGGTCATCGTCGCCCCGGCCTACGAGGACGGCGCGGTCGAGGTCCTGGCCCGCAAGAAGAACATCCGGGTGCTGCGCTGCCCCGACGCCCCGACCGCCCCGGTCGAGGTCAAGCCGATCGACGGCGGCGCGCTGCTCCAGGTCACCGACCGCCTCCAGGCCGAGGGCGACGACCCGGCCAACTGGACGCTGGCCACCGGCGAGGCGCTGGGCGAGGACGAGCTGAAGGAGCTGGCCTTCGCGTGGAAGGCCTGCCGCGCCGTCAAGTCCAACGCCATCCTGCTCGCCAAGGACGGCGCCTCGGTCGGCGTCGGCATGGGTCAGGTGAACCGGGTGGACTCCGCGAAGCTGGCCGTGGAGCGGGCGGGCGAGGAGCGGGCGCGCGGTGCGTACGCGGCCTCCGACGCGTTCTTCCCGTTCCCCGACGGGCTGGAGATCCTGACCGCCGCGGGCGTCAGGGCCGTGGCCCAGCCGGGCGGTTCGGTCCGTGACGAGCTGGTCGTCGAGGCCGCGAAGAAGGCGGGCGTGACGATGTACTTCACGGGCACGCGGCACTTCTTCCACTGATACGGGCCGTACCCGGGCGGCCCGGGTACGACGGAAGGCCGCCGATTCCCCCGAAGAAGTGGGGAATCGGCGGCCTTCGCGTCGTGACGAAAGTGTCAGACCGTCAGCGTGTTCACTTCGTCTTGATGACGATCGTGCTGCCGGCGCGGTCGTGCCAGCCCTGGAGCTTGCCCGAGTTGTCGAAGAAGGGGGAGAGGTAGACCAGCAGCGTGCCGAGGCCGCAGAAGAGCGAGCCGACCATCGGGATGATCCAGCGGATGAAGCCCGCACCCAGGCCGGGGGCCTGACCGGTGCTCTCCTTGACGACCTTGACGTTGAGGACCATCTTGCCGAGCGTGGCACCCCAGATGGAGACCATCAGCCACTCGTAGAGCAGTGCTATCAGGGCGAACACGGCGATGAAGCCGAAGAAGCCCGCGATCACGCCGACGCTGGCGCTGGCCGCGTCGTTGACGCACTGGTTGTACGAAGCGGTGCCGTACTCCATGCCGCTGCAGTCGTCGATGGACTTCGAGGCGCCCACCAGGCTCGCGACGCCGATCGCCGAGAAGATCATGTAGAGGATGCTGTACGCGACACCGTCCAGCGCACGCGCGCCCAGGCGGCGGCCCATCGTGGCGAGTTCGACGGTGCCGAGGCCCGCGACGTTGATGTAGCCGTTGTTGGCCTGGAGGGTGCCGCCCGGCTGCTGGGGCGGGTAGCCGTAGCCCGGCTGGCCCTGCGGCGGCTGGCCCGGCTGCTGCGGGTAGCCGTAGCCCGGCTGACCCTGCGGGGGCTGCTGCGGGTAGCCGTAACCGGGCTGGCCCTGCGGCGGCTGGCCCGGCTGCTGGCCGTACGGATTGTTCGGGTTCGGGTTCGGGTCGCCGAAACTCATCTGGGCGTTCCTCCAACGTGCACTGCGGGGACGATGCGGCCGCACGGAGGAAAGAAAGGTCAGTGGTCCGCCCCCCGGTACTACTGCGGCACTGCGGGAATAATCGTTATAAACGAAATGTAAGTTTGTCCAGTCGCTGCTCTTGCTTGTTGCGCAAGTGCAACATCGAGCCACTGTTCGCGGCCGAATTGGTACCTGGGCGGGGTCATCCGCGAGTATGGGGACATGACTGCCCAGATTCTCGATGGCAAGGCCACCGCAGCCGCGATCAAGTCCGATCTCACCGTCCGCGTGGCGGCCCTCAGGGAACGGGGCATCACCCCCGGCCTGGGAACCCTGCTGGTCGGGGACGACCCGGGCAGCCGTTGGTACGTCAACGGCAAGCACCGCGACTGCGCGCAGGTCGGCATCGCCTCCATCCAGCGCGAACTCCCCGACACCGCCACGCAGGAGGACATCGAGGCGGTCGTCCGCGAGCTGAACGACAACCCCGACTGCACCGGTTACATCGTGCAGCTCCCGCTCCCCGACGGCATCGACACCAACCGCGTGCTGGAACTGATGGACCCGGCCAAGGACGCCGACGGCCTGCACCCGATGAACCTCGGCCGCCTGGTGCTCAACGAGAGCGGCCCGCTGCCGTGCACCCCGCAGGGCGTCGTCCAGCTGCTCCGCCACCACGGCGTCGAGATCAAGGGCGCGAACGTGGTGGTCGTGGGCCGGGGCGTCACCATCGGCCGCCCGATGCCGCTGCTGCTGACCCGCCGCTCCGAGAACGCCACCGTGACGCAGTGCCACACCGGTACGCGTGACCTCTCCGCGCACCTCAAGCAGGCCGACATCATCGTGGCCGCCGCCGGGGTGCCGCACATCATCAGGCCCGAGGACGTGAAGCCGGGCGCCGCCGTGCTCGACGTCGGCGTCAGCCGGGACGAGAACGGCAAGATCGTCGGGGACGTCCACCCGGGCGTGGCCGAGGTCGCCGCCTGGATCTCCCCGAACCCCGGCGGAGTCGGCCCGATGACCCGTGCCCAGCTGCTCGTCAACGTGGTCGAGGCGGCCGAGCGCAACGCCGCCGCCGCGGGCTGACCCGATCCGGAGGAAACCCCATGGGTGCTGCTACGAGTCCGGCCGACCCGGCCGCCGAGGCGGGCGGTACGCCCCCGCGGCCGCCGCGGGCCCCCGAGGCGCCGCCGGGCGGGTCACACGCGCCGGACGCGGACGAACGGGCGGCGGGCGAGGCCGGTGAGGCCGGTGAGGCCGACGCGGCCGATGCGGCTGATGCGGCGGGCGAGTCCGGCGCTTCCGGCGAGGCGGACACGGACGCGGCCGGGGAGACCGGTACGGCCGGGCAGAGCGCGGAGAGCGGCGGTGAGCCGGGAGCGCCGCGCTCGCGGCGGTTCCCCTCGTTCACCCGGGACACCGCGCGTCCCGAGGGCGGCGGCCGGGCCGCGCCCGGGGACGCGCCCGCCCCGGCCCGGCAGTGGCCGCTGCTCGCGGTGCTCTGCACGGCCGGGATCGGGCTGCTGATCGTGGCCGTCGACCCCTTCGCCGAGGCGTTCCGGGTCGGCACGATGCTGATCGGCTGCGCCCTGCTCGGCGGTGCCGTGCTGCGGCTCGTGGTGCCGTCGGTGGGCATGCTGGCGGTGCGGTCCCGCTTCACCGACCTGGTGACCTACGGGCTGCTCGGCTTCCTCATCGTGATGCTGGCGCTGGTGGCGCAGCCCAAGCCGTGGCTGGACATCCCGTTCCTGGAACAGGCCGTTCACTTCACCATCCGCTGAGCCCGCCCGACCGGGGCGCTCGGACCGGTGCCCGTCCCCTCCCCCGAGCGGGACGGACACCGGCTGACGGGGCCCACCGGGGCGCGAAGGCCCTGGTGCGCGGCACCTGAGCGGTCCTGCCCCGTCGAGAATTCAGCCTGGTCGACGGGGTGGGGCGGAACAAGGGATGCCTGGGGCCTGTGGCACGGAAGTGACCATTCCGCCACCGTGTGATCGTCCCGCAACGGAGTGCCGGGGTGTGCGTCACCGGGATCCGGCGGGCGCCGCCCGACCGCCCCGTACCGCATTCGGCCGGGTGAGCGCTGTGTGACGGCTTGTGCGCGGTGCCACAGGGGGCAGAGCGTCCCGGGGGTTCCGGGTCGGATAGCCTGACCGCTGGATATCTCTTCACATCAAGATTCAGGGATGTCCAGCACCAGGGGCCAGGAACCCCCCCACCGCCAGCTGTCTAACGGAGATCGCCATGACCCGCACTCCCGTGAATGTCACCGTGACCGGCGCAGCCGGCCAGATCGGCTACGCGCTGCTCTTCCGCATCGCCTCCGGCCACCTGCTCGGCCCGGACGTGCCGGTCAACCTGCGTCTCCTGGAGATCCCGCAGGGCCTGAAGGCCGCCGAGGGCACCGCGATGGAGCTCGACGACTGCGCCTTCCCGCTGCTGCGCGGCATCGAGATCACCGACGACGCCAACAAGGCGTTCGACGGTGCCAACGTCGCCCTGCTCGTCGGCGCCCGCCCGCGCACCAAGGGCATGGAGCGCGGTGACCTGCTCTCCGCCAACGGCGGCATCTTCAAGCCGCAGGGCAAGGCCATCAACGACAACGCCGCGGACGACATCAAGGTCCTCGTCGTCGGCAACCCGGCCAACACCAACGCGCTGATCGCCCAGGCCGCCGCCCCGGACGTGCCGGCCGAGCGCTTCACCGCGATGACCCGCCTCGACCACAACCGGGCGATCTCGCAGCTGGCCGCCAAGACCGGTGCCGCCGTCTCCGACATCAAGAAGCTGACGATCTGGGGCAACCACTCGGCGACCCAGTACCCCGACATCTTCCACGCGGAGATCGCGGGCAAGAACGCGGCCGAGCTCGTCGACGACGAGGCGTGGCTGGCCGACACCTTCATCCCGACCGTCGCCAAGCGCGGCGCCGCGATCATCGAGGCCCGGGGCGCGTCCTCGGCCGCCTCCGCCGCCAACGCCGCCATCGACCACGTGCACACGTGGGTCAACGGCACCGCCGCGGGCGACTGGACCTCCATGGGCATCCCGTCGGACGGCTCCTACGGCGTTCCGGAGGGCATCATCTCGTCCTTCCCGGTCACCACGGAGAACGGCACCTACAAGATCGTCCAGGGCCTGGACATCAACGAGTTCTCCCGTGCGCGCATCGACGCCTCGGTGAAGGAGCTCACCGAGGAGCGCGACGCGGTGCGCGAGCTCGGCCTGATCTGATCCCCGATCCGGTCCGTACGCCTTCCACGC